>NZ_JBFBIK010000007.1:0-123275 GCF_040685555.1 Sphaerisporangium sp. NPDC088356 | reverse complement strand
TATGCATATTCATGCACTGGCTTTTAACACACTGTTGAGTTCTCAAGAAACGGACGCGTACACCATCACCCGACCCGTTCAAAGGTCCAAGCTCCGGGGCTTCCATCTCGTTATGTCTTCATCCTATAAGGCCGCTTGACCGGGAGCAAATCGCGTCTTTGCCGACACTTGACTTCCAGCCACTCGAACCCGCTAGGATTCAGACCACCCCGTCTCCAGGGCAACCCCTCTAACTTACCCGATCCGACCTGGCGACGCAAACGACGCTGGGTAGATCTTTTAGAGGAGTATCGACACCACCACCGACCAGCGCCCACGCCGCATCCACCAGAAGTGGAGAGCGGGGATGTTGGCCGGGCGATGCCGACGACAAAAGATTAGCAGTCTCCGGCCAGCTCTCGATCCATAACGAGCAATGATCGAGTAGAAGCTTTCGGGCCTCGCGCCAACACCAGTACAACAAGCGGTAGAAACAGATGATTCCCCGACCGGATTGAGGCAGGCCGTGAGCGATCGAACGGTACCCCGGGCGCTGATCATGCTGCTCGTCGTCGCGGGGGCCGTCATCGCCCTCGCCGGCATCAAGGCCATCGACACCATCGTCGGGCCAGTCGTGCTCGCCCTGGTCCTCACCATCGCGGTGTCCCCGATCAGGGACTGGCTCACGCGCAAGCACGCGCCGGGCTGGACGGTCGTCGCGGTCCCGTTCGCGGCCGTCATCGTCGTCCTGCTCGGCATGGTCGCCATCCTCACCACCGCGGTCGTGCAGATGGCCGTGCTGCTCCCCACCTACTCGAACCAGTTCAACAAGCTCGTGGCCGACGCGCAGAAGTGGGCGGCGCAGCACGGCATCGCGCCGCAGGTGAACAAGGCCCTCCAGTCGTTCGACCCCGCGAAGATCTTCGAGTTCGCCCAGGGACTGCTGGCAAGCGTGCTCGGCGTGGTCTCCAGCCTGCTCCTGATCGTCATCCTCCTGCTGGCGATGAGCCTGGACGCGCCGCTCATCTCCCGCGTCATGTCGGCCGCGTCGGCAGAGCGACCGGCCATCACCAACGCGCTCACGACGTTCGCCCATAAGACCCGCCGCTACCTTCTCGTCTCCACGATCTTCGGCCTGATCTGCGCCGCTCTGGACGTCGTCGCGCTGTACGTGCTGCACGTGCCGCTCCCCCTCCTGTGGGGGGTGCTGGCGCTGATCACGAACTACATCCCGAACATCGGCTTCGTCATCGGGCTGGTGCCCCCCGCCCTGCTCGGACTGCTCACCGGGGGCATCCGGACCATGATCCTCACCATCGTCGCCTACATGGTGATCAACATCGTGGTCCAGTCGTTCATCCAGCCGAAGTTCCTCGGCGACGCGGTAGGGCTGACGACGACCGTGACCTTCCTGTCGCTGATCATCTGGGCCACGGTGCTCGGGCCGATCGGGGCGCTCCTCGCCATCCCGCTCACGCTGCTCACCCGGGCCCTGCTGATCGACAGCGACCCGAGCGCCAAGTGGTCGGCCGCGCTCGTCTCGGGCGAGATACCGAAGGACCAGCCACGCTCGTAAGCTGCACGTATGTACGTGGAGTCCGCGCCCGACCCCTCACTGGCCGACCGGGTGGCCTGCCTGTGGGTTCAGGAGGCCGCGGCCCCTCTCGTCCAGCGAGTCGTTCCCGATGGCTGCGTCGACCTCATCTGGGGTCCGGACGGGCCGCACGTCGCGGGCCCGGACACGGGTCATTTCCTGGCGACGCTGGAGCCGGGCGAGCGGTTCACCGGCATCCGCTTTCGCCCGGGGGCCGTGGGCGAGGTGTTCGGCGTGCCCGCCGAGGTGCTCAGGGACCAGCGGGTGCCGCTGGCCGACCTCCCCGCGTTCGAGCTCCGCGGGCCGGATGACCTTCAGCGCGCGGTGGCCGTACGGCTCCGTGAGACGCCGGTGCCGGAGGAGTCCGCTCCCACCGTCACGCGAGCGCTCCGCCACGGCTCGACCGTCGCCCAGGTGGCATGGGATCTCGGTCTCAGCGAGCGGCAGCTGAACAGGCGGTGCGTGCGCGCGTTCGGGTACGGGCCGAAGGTCCTCCAGCGCATCGTGCGATTCCAGACGGCGCTCGCGCTGGCCAGAGCGGGGGCACGGCTGGCCGACGTGGCAGCCGGGAGCGGGTACAGCGACCAGGCGCACATGGCGAACGACGTGCGGCGCCTGGCCGGAGTCCCGCTCGGCCGATTGCTGGCCGGCCAGACCGCCTGACCACGAGCGAGATCACAGCAGGAAGTGCTCCCGCCCCCTCGCTGAAGCGTTTCCTCAGCTCGGCACGGTCGGTTGCGGCCATCGGCACGTAGCGCACCGGGGTGTGCCTGGCGAGGATGCGCTCGACGGGCGCGGCGGCGAAGTTCTCGCCGTCGACGCGCAGCCAGTCCGCGTCGCGCCCGGCGAAGTAGAAGTATCCGTCCTGGTCGCGGTAGCCGAGGTCGCCGCTCCAGTACCAGCCGTCGCGCAGGCGCCTGGCGTCGGCGTCGGGATTGTTGTAGTACCCCTCGAAGGTCGCGCCCCGCCGGACGATCTCTCCGATGGCCTCGTGGGCGTTGACCAGCTTTCGTGCCTCGTCGAAGACGGCGCGCGGGCATTCGAGGCCGGTCTCCGGGTCGTGGACGGCGAGGTCCATGTCCTCGCGTGCTCCTCATCGGCACGCGCCTCCACCAGCTCCGCGAAGGTCGGCACTCCCTGGAGCAAGCGCTTGGTACTAGTCAACCGCCTCGCCAACCTCGGCCGTACGAGCGCGGCCCGGCAGGGTCAGGCCGAGGCGACGACCGGCGCGCGGGGAAGCTCCGTGGGGACGACGGGCGAGCGCCCGGTGCGGCGGATGCCCCACGGCATGGCGGCCACCAGGACGGGAAGCAGGATCGCGGAGCTCATCGCCCACGGCTCGTGCAGGTACCACCACTTCTCGTTGTCGAACTGCGTCAGGTAGAGATACCCGACGGCCGCCCAGGTGGAGGCGCCGATGATGGCGGGCCAGGCGAACCGCGTCGGCCTCGCCACGAGGAACGGCATGAACCACATGAGGTACTGCGCTCCAAGGCGCGGGGTCACCACCATGAACGCCAGGAGCAGGGCCGTGGTCAGGTCGATCGGATCGGCCTTCCGCCACAGGAACCCGACGACGAGCAGGGTGCCGTAGATCATCCACTGGCCGTAGCGGGCGAGGTCGGCGTCCAGGGTCCAGTCGCCGCCCACCCAGAGCGCCGTCCATCCCCACTCGCCGATGATCGGGCGCACATCACCGATGGTCTTGATGACCGTGGGCAGCTGGGCCAGGGACGTACCGGCGCCGATGGGCAGGGTGACGAGGAAGAAGATGGGCGCGACCCCGGTAGCGAAGAACGCGTACGCACGGGACCGCAGGTCGGGCAGGAACAGCAGCATGCCGGGAACCAGCCAGATCGGCCAGCTCTTGGCGCAGAGCGCGAGGCCCATCAGCAGGCCGGCGACGATCGCGTTGCGGACCGGCCGCGAGGTCCTGGCGTTCCTCGCCACGATGAAGGCGGCCACGCCGAAGACCAGCGAGACCGGCTCGACCTGGCCGTGCACCGACGCGACCAGCAGCGCGAGCGGGTTGCAGGCGTACTGGAAGGCGCGGAGGCCGGCGTCCCTGCCGCCGGCCAGCTTGCCGACGAGAGGGATCAGGATGATGTCGGAGACCACGGTGACGAGGCGGCCGGCGACTTCCCACGGGATGTGCATCCACAGGAGTAACCCGTAGACGTAGGGGATCGCCGGGAGGAAGTGCCAGCCGCCCTCGCTCTCCAGCACCGGATCGCGGTGGGCGAGGATGGCCTCGCCCGCCGGTTTGAAGCTTTTCACGAAGTCGACCGGTTGCCAGGTGTCGGTCGCCGACAGGATCATGATCAGGACGCGGAAGCCGATGCCGATCGCGAGAGCGACGGCGAGAGACGGCTTCCAGCCCTTCCACTGTGCGACGACCGCGAGCACGACACCTGTTACGAGGACGAACCCCGTGAGAATTGCGTAGTCCATGACGCTCACTAGCCTGCCGGACGACAGGCCAAACCGACCACTCGGGAACGAAAATTGCCACCATCTATCCAGAATTGTTCACACAAAGAAGTGTTTTGACTCCAATAGGTGACGATGGCATGGTCAGTGTGCATCATGGGAGGGCGTTGAGATAGGCGCGGTGGTTGAGGGAGAACTCCGAGCCGTTGTACTTGTCCCAGTTGATCGACCACGTCATGAGGCCGCGCAGGCTCGGGTAGACCCCGCGCGGCCGGTAGGAACCGCAGTTGGTCCCCTTCGCCAGGCAGTCGAAGGCCTTCTGGACCTCCGCCACCGTGGTGAAGCCGTTCCCCGCGTACGGCGCGGCCGGCAGGCCGATGGCGACCTGGTCGGGGCGCAGCGCGGGAAAGACGTTGGCGGCGTTCCCCTGGACGGGGAAGCCGCTGAGCAGCATGTCGGTCATGGCGACGTGGAAGTCCGCCACGCCCATGGTGTGGTACTGGTTGTCCAGCCCCATGATCGGACCGGAGTTGTAGTCCTGCACGTGCAGCAGGGTCAGGTCGTTGCGCAGGGCGTGGATCACCGGCAGGTACGCGCCCGAGCGCGGGTCGGCCCCGCCCGTCCCCGTGCCGTAGAACTGGTAGCCGAGCTGGACGAAGAAGGTCTCCGGAGCCATGGTCAGCACGAACTTCGTGCCGTACTTGGCCTTGAGTGTCCTCAGGGCCGAGATCAGGTTCACCACGACCGGTGTGGTCGGGTTTCTGAAGTCGGTGTCCCCCGCGTTGAGCGACAGGGAGTGGCCCTCGAAGTCGATGTCGAGCCCGTCGAGGCCGTACTTGTCGATGATCGCGCCGACCGAGCTGACGAACTTGTCACGGGCGGTGGTGGTGGTGAGCTGCACCTGGCCGTTCTGGCCGCCGATCGAGATGAGCACCTTCTTGCCGGCCGCCTGCTTGGCGCGGATGGCGGCGGTGAAGTCGGCGTCGCTCTCGACGTTCGGGCACTCGCCGGACGGGCACCGGTTGAAGCGGATGTCGCCCGAGGTCACGGAGGTGGGCTCGCCGAAGGCCAGGTCGATGACGTCCCAGGCGTTCGGTACCTCGCTCATCCTGATATATCCGGAACCGTTGGCGAACGAGGCGTGGAGGTACCCCACCAGCACCCGCTTCGGCAGAGTGTTCGGCGGCGGCGGCATGTTCGTCGGCGTGCCGGTCACCTCCGCCGATCTCGCCGACTCCCCCGCCGTGTTCGAGGCGCTCACCGCGAACCGGTAGGCCGTTCCGGAGGTGAGCCCCGAGGCGGTGTAGGTCGTCCCGGTGGGCGTGCCGACCTTCGTCCCGTCCCTGTAGACGTTGTAGGCGGTCGCGCCCGTGGACGCCGACCAGCTCAGCGAGACGCTGGAGGACGTGGTGCCGGTGACCGCGAGCCCGGCCGGCACGGCCGGGATCTGGGTGCCGCCGCCGTCACCGGCCGGCCCGTCCAGCACGATGTCGTCGGCGTTGTAGGCCCCCGTGCCGTACCAGCCGTTGACGTAGACGGTGACCGAGGTCGTGGCCGGGCCGGTGGTGAACGACGTGGTGAGCTGGGCGTACGCCGAGCCGGGGGTGCCCCAGGTGCTGACGTCGGTGGTGCCGGTGCCGAGCGCGCCGAGGAAGACATAGCTTCCCCTGACCCACGCCGACAGGGAGTACGACGACGACGGCTTGACCTTGACCGTCTGGGAGCAGCGGGCGTAGTCGCTGCCCGCCGGGGTGGCCTCCAGCGCGGAGGTGCCCCCGTGGACCGGGCTGGTCACGGTCCTCGCGGTTGACGCGCAGGTCCAGCCGCTGAGCCCGCTCTCGAAGCCGGGGTTGGCGGCGATGTTGGCCGCCAGCGCCGCCGTGGCGGGCACCACCGCGATCCCGAGAGCGAGCACGGCCATGACGGCGACCGCTTTGAGATGGGAAAGGGCTTTGAGAGAGGTCATCCGTTGTACCCCGCGAAGATCTTGGAGAAGTCGTACGGCGACTGGGCGATGTTCGTGCACATGTAGAGGGCTCCGGTGCAGGCGTTGCGGTCGCGGGTCATCTCCCAGAAGGCCAGCTCGCCCAGGTGCTTGCCCTTGGCGAACGTCACGAGCTGCCGGGCGTCGGCCTGGTCGTAGACGCGGCCGTCGTCGTTCTGGCCGACCATCGGGGTGACGCCGACCATGCGCCAGACCTGGGCGTCGGTCCTGCCGGGGTAGAGGGACTTGAGCTGGGTGAAGGTGCTCTGCGCCGCCTGGACCGCCGCGTCGCCGTAGTCGGCGGAGCGGTAGTAGTCCATCGCCATGACGTTGACGACGTCCAGGGCCACTCCGGCGTCGCGCGCGGACTTCACGACGTTCAGGCCGTCGGCGGTGAGCCCCTCGGGCAGGACGGGCAGGGTGAGCGAGATCTTGAGGCCCGGGTTGGCCTGCTGGAGGCGCGCGAGCGCCTGCGACCTGCGGTTCACCGACACCGGGTCGGCCGAGGCCGCGCCCTCGATGTCCAGGTCGACGTACTTCAGCGCGTACGCCTTGACGACCGCGTCGTACTCGTTGAACAGCGCGTTCACGTCGGAGCACGCCTGCGCCAGCTCGATGCCGCTCGCGCCGCCGAAGGAGATCTTCACATCGCCGCCGCCCGCGCGGATGGCGTCGATCTGGTCCTTGGCCCAGCCCTGGCGGGGGTCGTAGGCGTTGAACCACATCGCCTTGCAGGCGGAGGCGGTGATGAAGGCCAGGGTGAAGTTCTTCAGCCCGGACGCCGACTTCATCGCGGGGATGCTGGGGGTCGGCCAGGCGCCCATGTCGACGTACGGCGCGTGGAACAGCGATCCGGGGCTGCCCGGCGGAGGCGTCGTGGTCGGGGTGGGGGTCGGCGTCGGTGTGGGGGTGGGTGTGGGGCCCGTTCCGCCGGAGCAGGAGGCGCCGTTGAGCGTGCACCCGGCCGGCGCGCCCGTGCCGCTCGCCACCCAGCCGAAGGTGGTGGACGCCCCGGGGGCGAGCGTGCCGTTGTACTCGCGGTTCTTGAACGTGTAGTGGTCACCCGACCGGGTCATGAGCGCGTCCCAGTAGGTCCCGGCCGTGGTTCCGGACGGCAGGTCGAAGGCGACGGTCCAGCCGTTGAGCGTCGCGGATCCCGTGTTGGTGATCGTGAACTGGCCGTTGTACCCGGCGTCCCAGCTCGACGTCTTGGCGAAGACGGCGGTGTCGGCGTACGCGGGCCCGGGGACGGCGAGCGCGGCGGCGACGGCGAGGAGCACCGTGGCGGCGGCGAGGGACCAGGAAGCGGGGCGCGTTCTCATGACGCAACCTCCCGAGGGTGAGGGGCGAGGTCACAGCCCCCGCACCCCGGGGCGGGCCGGGGTGCGGGGGGATGGGTGTACGGCCCGCGCACCTCCTTGGGGGGACGGAGCCGCGCGGACCGTACGGTCATCGGGGGCTAGAAGCCCGCTGTGATGGAGGTGAACTGCCAGTCGCTCTGGCTGGTGCCGCTGCAGGACTCGTTCACGCCGCCGCCCGGGCAGGGACGGTCGCGGTTGACCGACCAGAAGGCGAGGCGGGCCAGGCCCTTGGACTTGGCCCAGTCGCGGATCTGGGTCCAGATCGCCGGGGTGGTGAGTTCCTGCTGGTCGGACAGGCCGTTCATGCCCGAGATGCCCATGTGGGAGTAGGCGGTGGCGTCGGACCAGCCGAAGGCGGTCTTCAGCGCGTTCTTCAGGCCCTCGGAGGCGTTGACCGTGTTCTGGTACATGTTCGCGCCACCGCCGAAGTCGAACGGCATGATCGTGAACACGTCGATGTTCGCGCCGAGCGCCGCGGCCTGGTTGATCAGGCGGGTGCCGTAGTACGTCGGACCGGTCGTGCTGGTGCCGAACGTGACGATCGTCTTGAGACCGGCGTTGTTCTGCTTGACGATCTTCAGCGCGTTGAGGATGCGGTCCTGAACAGCCTCGTTCTCGAACTCGTCGCTGTTCTCGATGTCAATGTCGATGGACTTGAGGTTGTAGGCGCTGATGACCTGCTGGTAGGCGGCCGCCAGTGCCTGCGGGGTCGAGCAGTTCGGGCCGAGCTTGTTGCCGCTCCACCCGCCGAACGACGGGACGATGTCGCCGCCGGCGGCCTTGATCTGGGAGATCGTGGTGGCGTCGACGCCGCCCTGGAGCGGACGCTGACCGTCCCACGCGGGGTTGCAGCCGCCGCTCGACAGGATGAAGGCCATCGTGAACGACTTGATCCCGGTGGCGTTCATGACGGTCGTCGCGCTGGGCGGGTTGCCCCAGCCCATGTAGAGGTACGGCTGGCCCTTGCCGCCGCTGGGCGGAGGGTTGGTGCAGCCGGTGGTCGTGCCGGTGACCGAGCCGTTGGCGGCCGACTCCCCGACCGAGTTGTACGCCTTGACGGCGTAGGTGTGGGTCGTGCAGGTGCCGAGTGAGCCGATGGTGGCGGAGGTGCCGGTGACCGTGGCCTTGACCGTCGTCCCCTCGTACACCCGGTAACCGGTGACGGTGCCGCTCGACGCCGCCCAGGACAGGGAGATCGACGTGTTGGCGGTGCCGGTGATGGTGGGAGTGCCCGGTGCGCCCGGAGCGCCGGGGTTGGTGGTGCCGCCCGAGCAGGAGGCGCCGTTGAGCGTGCAGTTCAGCGGCGCGCCGAAGTTGCCGGGGCTGCCGTTGAAGCCGAAGCTGGTGCTCGCCCCCGCGGCCAGGGTCGGGGCCCAGCTCGGGTTGCTGAAGGTGTAGTGCTGGCCGCTCCTGGTCATCACCGCGTCCCACGAGGTGCTGACCGAGTAGCCGGCGGGCAGGTCGAAGGCGACGGTCCAGCCGTTGAGCGCGCTGGAGGTGCCGTTGGTGACCGTGTACTTGCCCTCGAAGCCGCTGCCCCAGTCCTGGGGCTTGGTGAAGGTCGCGGTCGCCGAGGCCGCGAAGGCGGACCCGGTCGTCATGACCAGTACGGCCGCCGCGGCGACCAGAGCCGCGACGCATAGACGGATAAATCGCATTAAAGCTCCTCTTAGAGCCCGGTACGGCTGGCGCGTGCCGTACCGGCGGGGGGTGCGAGGTCAGCCCGTGAAGGCCTTGAAGACGCACGTGAACTCGTAGGCCGACCGGCTGACGCCGCCGCCGCGACCATGCTCGAGGAAGGCGGGGCGTTCACGTCCGGGGGGCAGGACGGCGGGAGGACGAGGGCGAGCGGGGCGGCTCACGCCATTGCGTTTCCGCGGCTCAAGGCTTGATCAGCTCGGGAGGGGGGCGGGGCACGGCCGACTCCGTTGGTCATTTCTTTTAGGAAAGTTTCCTAAGAGTTGCCGCGATCGTAGCCCCGCGTCAGCGCGCCCACAAGACCCAAACTCCCGGGTTTTCCCGCAGGCAGAGACCACCTGACAGGGCGGCCCCGCTGGTCTACCCCTCTGCCTGGAGACGTATGGTCCGCGCCGCGCGAGAGCCCCGCGCATCGGCCCGCTGCCGGCGGGCCGGCAGGAGGCTGCCGGCGCGGGCGGGCGGGAGGTCGCCTCGCGGGACGGCGAGGTAGGTCTCCCGCAGTTCCACCGGGACCAGGGGGGGTAAGCGGTTCGTCCAGGTATAACGTGATGTATCCCCACGGACTATGGAGCTTGGCGGCATGTTCTTCGGCATCACGAATATCTGGGCGTACGTGATCGGGGCGTTCCTGATCATCCTTCTTCCCGGCCCGAATTCGCTGTACGTCCTGTCGGTCGGGGCGCGGCGGGGCGTGCGTACCGGTTACCGGGCGGCGACCGGGGTCTTCGTCGGCGACACGGTGCTGATGGTGCTGTCGGCGGCCGGGGTCGCGTCACTGCTCCAGTCCACGCCGCTGCTGTTCAACGTCGTGAAGTACGCCGGTGCGGGGTACCTCGCGTGGATCGGGATCGGCATGATCCGGGCCGCGCGGAAGTCCTGGCGGAGCGAGAAGGGTGAGAAGGGGGCAGAGGAGCCGGTCGAGGCCGCCGCGGACCTCTCCGACCCGTTCAGGAAGGCCCTCACGGTCAGCCTGCTCAACCCGAAGGCGATCCTTTTCTTCATCTCGTTCTTCGTGCAGTTCGTCGATCCGCACTATGGCGCCCCGGCACTGTCGTTCCTGATCCTCGGCGCCATCTGTCAGCTCTTCAGCGCGATATATCTCTCTACGTTGATTTTCGGCGGCGTCTACCTGGCGAGCCAGTTCCGCCGGCGGAGGAAGCTCTCGGCGGGTCTCACCTCGGGAGTAGGCGCGGTCTTCCTGGGCTTCGGCGCCAAACTGGCCACCACCAGCCTCGGCTGACCTTTTCCGGGAACGCGTGAGACGCGCTAGTCCTGGTTGACCTTCAGCGCCACGCTCACCAGGGACAGGAACATCTCGGCGCCGGCGCGGTCCTCGATCTGGACCCTGATCCAGCCGGAGTTGTGGCCGGGGGTCACACGGTGGGAGTCGGCCAGCACCCTGGCCCACCGGTCGATGACGGGGGCGGTGAGCAGCAGTTCGGCGGTGTGGTCGCCGGACATGCGGATGATTTCACGCCCCCGGGTGCGGAACTTTATGGCCCGGCGGGTACGACTGACGGCGAGGTCGGGCCAGCGCGTGAGCTGGACGGCGACATCGGCCACGCAGCCAGCGGACCGAGCATGCGTGCGTGTGAGCACTGCCATGACTTCATGCTCGCGGGCCGCTCGCCCGGAGGAAACCCTCTGTTCCCGAACCGTTATCCGATGTTCAACCGGTCCAGGAAGGTGCGGCATATTCGCAGCTCGGGTGGTTGATCCATTTAAACGATCTTTTTCGCCATATGTACTGTTTAATCAGACATTGGGTACGGTGGGCAACCAATGACCGCAATCCGGTGTTTCAGGCGAGTTTCGTCGTTCCGATCTCGGGGTAGTCGCGGAAGCCATAGCGTCGGTCTTCCGCCTTCCTCCCTGGGAGAAGCATGAGCGCCCCGCCCTTCACGCTCCCGAGGATCACCGCGCTGCTCAGGCAGGCCGTGCCCAAACTCCTCGAAGGCGTCGTGGCCCCGCTCGCGGTCTTCTACAGCGCCCTCGCGGTGCTCGGCCTGGACGGGGCACTGATCGCCGCCGTCACGTGGGTGTACGCCGGAGTGCTGTGGCGGGTGGTCCGCCGGAAGCCGGTGCCGGGCACGATGGTGCTGGCGGCGATCGCCATCACCGCCCGGGCGGCGCTCGGCTGGTGGACGGGCAGCGCCGTCGTCTACTTCCTCCAGCCCGAGCTCGGCACCATCTGCATCAGCATGGCCTTCCTCGCCTCGGTGCGGCTGAACCGGCCGCTGGTCCAGAAGCTCACCCTCGACTACATCCATCTGCCGACGACCGTACTGCGGCACGAGCGGGTCAGGCGGTTCTTCGCGCGGATCACGCTGCTGTGGGCTTTCGTGCTGATGGCCAACTCCACGGTCAGCATCTGGCTGCTGCTGCACCAGTCGATCGGCACGTACCTGCTGGTCCGCACCTCGGTGGTCGCCGCCATCAGCGGCGTGGCGGTCGGGTTCTCGATCTACGCGTTCCGCCGGGTGCTGCACCGCCTGCACGCCGACGCCCCCGCCCCGGTCCTGGCCATCACCGCCGGATAAGAGCCCTCGCCGCGACGGCCGGCGGCGCCTTTCCCTGACGTATTCCAGCCGACTGCGTGACATGCACGAGGATGGGGGCGTTTCTACTGCGGGAGAGGACAGACATATGGGATGCGCACTCGTGACCGGGGCGTCTCGGGGGCTCGGCGCGGTCATCGCCGAGCGGCTGGCGGCCGACGGCTGGAAGGTCGTCGTCAACTACGCCCACGACACCGCCGGGGCGACCGCCGTGGCCGAGCGGATCGGCGTCGCGGCCCACGTCTCGCGCTTCGACGTGACCGACGAGGAGTCGGTGCGGCGGGGCGTCGCCGAGATCCGCGAGAGCGCCGGTCCGATCAGCGTCGTGGTCAACAACGCGACCGGGCCCCAGCCGATGATGCCGATCGAGAAGCAGACCTGGGACGACCATCTCGACCAGCTCCGGTTCTTCGTGAAGGCGCCGCTGCTGCTCCTGCACGCCGTCCTGCCCGACCTGCGGGCCGCCGGAGGAGGGCGCGTCATCAACATCGGCAGCGAGGTGGCCGACCTGGGTAACACCGACTTCGGGCACTACGTGTCGGCCAAGGCGGCCATGCACGGGCTCACCCGTTCCTGGGCGCGCGAGCTGGGGCCGCTCGGCATCACGGTCAACACCGTCGAGCCCGGCTGGATCCCGGTGGAGCGTCACGAGGGCTCCGATGTGACCGGCTACCGCGAGGCGCTGCCGCTCCGCCACATGGGGGTGCCCGCCGACGTCGCCGAGGCCGTCGCGTTCCTGGCGTCCCCGGGCGCCGCGTTCATCACCGGCCAGCGCCTCGCCGTCAACGGCGGCAACACCATGAGCTAGGCCTTCCGGCAGGGCCCGGACGCCCTTTATTCATCACTTGTTGATTTCATCATGTGATGAGTTATCGTGGTGTTCACATCGAACGCGGAAGCCGCGCCGAGTCGGATCGGCTCCCGGCGACGCCACGGGAGGGCGCCATGCTCGAATCCCAGCGGGACCGCCACGCCGGACTCGACCCCACCGGTGACCCGCTCATCATGAAATTTCAGGACATCACGGCTGAGATGCTGCCCCTGGTCGGGGGCAAGGCGGCCAACCTGGGCGTGCTCACGCGCGCCGGGCTCCCCGTCCCCCCAGGGGTGTGCCTGACGACGGAGGCGTACCGCCGCGTCGCCGGAGACGCGGGCCTCGACGACGTGCTCGCCGCCCTCGCGCGCACCGCCCCCGGCGCGACCGCCGCCCTTGCCGAGCTCGCCGGTCGCGCCCGCGATCTCGTGCTCGCCGCTCCCGTGCCCGCTGACATCGAGCGAGCCGTGCGGCGCAGCGCCGAGGGGCCCGTGGCCGTACGGTCGTCCGCCACCGCGGAGGACCTCCCGGACGCCAGCTTCGCGGGCCAGCAGGACACCTACCTCAACGTGATCGGGCCGGACGCGGTGCTCGACGCCGTCCGCCGGTGCTGGGCCTCGCTGTGGACCGACCGCGCCGTCGCCTACCGTGCCGCCAACGGCGTCGACCACGGCGCCGTCCACCTGGCCGTCGTCATCCAGCGGATGGTGCGGGCCGAGGTCGCCGGGGTGATGTTCACCGCCAACCCGGTCACCGGCCGCCGCCACGAGATCGTGATCGACGCGGCTCCCGGGCTGGGCGAGGCCGTGGTCTCCGGCGCCGTCAACCCCGACCAGTTCGTGGTGAGCCCGTCCATGGAGATCACCGAGCGGCGCCTCGGCGACAAGCTGGTGACCGTCCTGCCGATCCCCGGCGGCGGCACGGAGCAGGTCAGGCACGACGAGCCGCTGGCGGACGCCGCGCGGGAGGCGTGCGTCACCGATCGGCAGATCATCGCGCTGGCCAGGCTGGGCGCGCGGGTCGAGGCCCACTACGGCACCCCGCAGGACACCGAGTGGGCGATCGACCGGTCCGGCACGCTCTGGCTGACCCAGGCGCGGCCGATCACCACCCTGTATCCCCTGCCCGAGGGCCAGGAAGGCCTCCGGGTGTACATCTGCCTCAGCCTGGCCCAGGGCCTGCACCGGCCGATCACCCCGATGGGCTCCTCCGCCTTCCGGGCGCTGGCCTCCTCCATCACCACGCTGTTCGGCGTGCCACCCGGCCGCCCCTCCCCCGTGGCAGAGCCAGGCATGCGGCTCTTCGCGGACATGACCGGCATCCTGCGCAGCCGCGTGGGCCGGGCCGTCTTCCCCCGGGTGCTCGACATCATGGAGGCGCGGTCGGCGGTCGTGATCCGCGGGCTGTTCGACGACCCCCGGCTGAGCGTCAACCGCCGGTCGCCCCTGCCCGCCGTCCGCCGGGTGCTGCGTATCGCCACGAGATACCGCATACCGGTGAGGGTCGTGCAGGCGCTCGTACGGCCGGAGACCTGGCACCGGCGGATCGATCAGGTCGGCGACCAGCTGCGCGCGCGGCCCGCTCCGCCCTCGGACGCGACCGCCGCGCAGCGGCTCGACCACGTCGAGCGCGTGCTGGGCTCGCAGATCTTCCCCATGCTGCCCCACGTCATCCCGGGGCCGGTGGCCGGTTTCCTGATGCTCGGCCTCGCCGCGCGCCTCCTGCGCGGCCGTACGAGGCCGGGCGAGCTGCAGACCGTGCTACGCGGCCTGCCCAACAACGTGACCACCGAGATGGACCTCGCCCTGTGGGCCGCCGCCACCCGCATCCGCGCCGACGAGGCCTCCGCCCGCGCCCTGAGCGGTACGGCCCTGCCCGAGGGCCCTCTCCCGCCGGTGCTCCAGCGGGAGCTCACCGGGTTCCTCGCCCGGTACGGCCACCGCGCTGTGGCGGAGATCGACCTCGGCATGCCCCGGTGGTCGGACGACCCCTCCCACGTGCTCGGCGTGCTCGCCAACTACCTCCGGCTGGACGATCCTGCGCTGGCACCGGACACACAGTTCGCGAAGGGGGCCCGCGAAGCGGAGGCCATGGCGGACGAGCTGGCCCGCCGGGCCGGCGGATGGCGCCGGCCGATCGTCCGCTTCGCCCTGCGGCGGACCCGGGAGCTGGCGGGCTACCGGGAGATGCCCAAGTACTTCGTGATCCTCACCCTGGCCGAGATGCGCGGGCAGCTATCGGCGGTGGGCGACGAGCTCGTGGCACGAGGGCTCCTGGAGGCCACCGACGACGTCTTCATGCTGAGCCTGGCCGAGGCCCGGGCGGCGCTCGGCGGGAGCGGCGACCCTGCCCCCGTCGCCCCCGTCGCCCCCGTCGCCCTCGTCGAGCGCCGGCGCGCCGCCTACGGGCGGGAGCTGCGGCGCGGGCACGTCCCCAGGGTCCTGCTGTCCGACGGCACCGAGCCCGAGGCCGTGGGGGCGGCGCCGCCCACGGAGGGCGCCCTCACCGGCACACCCGCCTCCCCAGGCACCGTCACCGGCACGGCACGGGTCGTGCTCGACCCGGTGGGAGCGCATCTGGAGCCCGGGGAGATCCTGGTCGCGCCGTCCACCGACCCCGGCTGGACGCCGCTGTTCCTGACGGCGGGCGGCCTGGTCATGGAGATGGGCGGCGCGAACTCCCACGGCGCGGTGGTGGCCCGCGAGTACGGCATCCCGTCCGTGGTCGGCGTCGCCCACGCCACCTCCCGGATCACCACCGGGCAGACGATCACGGTGGACGGCACTACCGGGGCCGTCACCCTCGATGAACCGTCCCAGGACCATCGCTCGCCGTGACCTCGCCGCCCCGGGAGGGGAACAGCGGGGCCGGGATCAGGCGGACCAGCCGCCCGGAGCGTCCCGCGAGCAGCGGGCCGAGGATGGCCAGCACGAACACGTAGCCCGCGATGAAGGGCGCCAGCCTGCCGTCCAGCCCCGCGGCCAGCGCCAGCGTGGCCAGGATCAGCGCGAACTCCCCTCGCGAGAGCACGGTCAGCCCGATGTTGACCGCCGCCTGCCTGTCGTAGGAGTGCAGGCGGGCCGCGATCGCCCCGGCGGCGATGTTCAGCACGAACGTCAGGACCACGGCGATGACGACGGGGATCACGACGGGCCCGAAGTCGCCGGGGGCGATCGACAGACCGAACGCGAAGAAGAACAGCGCCGCGAACGCGTCGCGCAGCGGGTGGACCAGGGTGCGGATCCGCCCGGCCGCCTTCGTGGTCGCGAGGATGAGACCGATCATGAAGGCGCCGATGGCGTCGGAGACGCCGAACTCCTCCGCGAGTCCCGCCGTGAGCACGGCGAGGCCGGTGAACATCACCACGAGCAACTCGTCGTCCTTGGTCTCCACCAGCTTGCCGACCACGCGGCCGCCCCACCGGGCCACGGCGGTCAGCGTGATGAGGAACGCGAAGGCCTTGCCGAACGCGACCGCCGCCTCGCCGATGTCGTGCGCGCCGCCCAGCACCGGCTGGAGCAGGGCGAGGTAGAGGGCGAGGAAGACGTCCTCCACGACGATGATGCCGAGGATCAGGCGGCTCTCGGGATTGCCCAGGCGCTTCAGGTCGACGAGCAGCTTGGTGACGATCGCCGACGACGAGATGCCGATGACCCCGGCCAGGATCAGCGCCTCCCTTCCTCCCCAGCCCACCGCGAACCCGAACGCCAGGCCGCCGCCGACGTTCAGCAGCAAGTAGATCCCGCCGGCCGCGAGGAGCCGCCCGCCGCCCTGGACGATGTCGTCGAGCGAGAACTCGAGTCCCAGGTAGAAGAGCAGGAAGATCAGCCCGAGCGCGGCGACGACCTTGAGGTCGGCCGGGTTGTCGACCAGGGCGAGCCCGGGGGTGTGCGGGCCGAAGATGATGCCCGCCAGCATGAAGAGCGGGATGGTCGGCAGCCCGATCTTGGCTCCGAGCCGGGCGACGATCCCCGCGGCCAGAAAGGATCCGCCGAGGGCGACGAGCTCGTCAGCCAGTGCCATGGTGTCTCCCCTCGCGGGTGAAGACGGACAGGGCGGGGACGTGTTCGTGGGTCATCGGAAACCTCCGGCGGGTCGTCGTCGTCAGGGCTTCGAGATCGTGGTCCCCCGAGAACGCGCCGTGGCGGGTCGCGCCTGGCCTGTGGAAGGCTCCGCCGCCGACGATCCGCGGGTTCATCGCACCCGTGCGGGATCGCCGCGGCTCCCCGATGCGCGGGGAGCGCGTGACAGTGACGCGTCAGGGACCCTCGGCCGGAGGTGCGCGGGGGCGGGACGGCTCGTACGTCACGGGCACGGGCACGCGGGTGCCGAGGTCGCCCGGCACGAGCCCGCGCCCCGCCGCCCGCGGGGCGAAGACGGCCGGAGGCGCGTCCGCCCACCCGATCTGCGGTGGGGCGGTCCGGTGCGCCGTACCCGGTATCACCTTGACAAGAAACGGGCCGTCAGCGGCCGTGATGTCGGCCGAGCGGCCGTGGACCTCGGCCGGCAGCGCGCTTCGGAGGCCGTAGGCGGTGACGGCGGCGATCAGGAGCGCTAACGCCGCGAACACGAGATAGGGAACCGCTCTTGGAACGGCGATCGCATCCGATCGTCTCCTCAAGCGCCCGGTCCCCTCTCATCGGCGTGTCCCAATTTTAGCATTTCACCCCAAAGCCACCATCTCCGGCGATCTTCCCCCTGCCCGAGACGGTGGCTCCGGGGCGACCCGCTCCTAGGCGACCAGGGTCTTGAGGAACTTACGGGTGCGCACGGCGTCGTCGCCGGAGATGAACGTGGCGGCGGCGAAGTCGGTCACCCCGATCTTGGCGAGCGCCTCGATCTGACCGGCCACCTCGTCCTCATCGCCCACGATCGCGACGCCGGACGGGCCCGCGGCGCCCTCGCGGTCCAGCATCGCCCGGTAGGAGGGGAGCTGGCCGTAGATGGCGAGGACCTTGTCGGCCTCGGCACGGGCGGCGTCCTTGTCGGCGGTCACGGCCACCGGGAGCGCGCACACGATGCGGGGATCCGGGCGCCCGGCGGCCCGCGCGGCCTCGGTGATCGTGGGGACGACGTGGTCGGCGACGGTCCTCGGGCCGGTCATCCAGAGCACGGTGCCGTCCGCCATCTCCCCGGCCAGGCGCAGCATCCGGGGCGCCAGCGCGGCGATCAGCACGGGGACGGTGCCCGCCCCCGGGGTGCTGAGGGCCAGGTGCGCCTTGAGGGTCTCGCCGTCGAAGTCGGCCTGCTCGCCGCGCACGAGGGGAAGCAGCACCGAGAGGAACTCCCGCATGTGCCGCGCCGGCCTGTCGAAGCTGTACCCGTACATGTTCTCGATGACGATCTGGTGGGACAGGCCGATGCCGAGTGAAAGCCGCCCCCCGGTTGCCGTGCTCGCGGTGAGGGCCTGCTGCGCGAGGACGGCGGGGTGACGCGGGTATGTCGGCACCACGGCCGTGCCGAGCTCGATGCCCGGCACCCGGCTGCCCGCGACCGCCAGCGCGGTCAGCGCGTCGAGCCCGAAGATGTTCGAGGCCCAGACCGAGGCGAAGCCGTCGTCGGCGGCCCTGGCGATGCGCTCGCCCAGCTTGGTGATCGCGTCCGGCCCCGAGGGTTCATTGAGATAAAGCCCGATGCGCATTGTCCTACCCATCTGAACCGAATGAAGTTCTAGTTTTGCTCCGGTCATCGTACGTCGTTCGTTCGGTAAAGGGAGGTACCCGTGAACCCTGGAGATTATTTTGAGGCAAGCTCATATACTGGCCGACTGGTCCCGCTGCGGTGTGGAGGCAAGCACCGATCATGACGGCGAACAAGACGATGACGGGCCGTTCCCGGGCGGGTGGTCAGGAGCGAAACGAAGCGGCCGTCTCGCTCGCGTGGCTGGAGGAGGCCCTCGGTACCGGATCGGCGGTGATCCTCGACCGGTGGACGGAGGCCCGCGACGCGATGCGGCGGTCGCGGCACCGCGTCGTCTCCGCTCCCACGGGCTCCGTGTCCGATCCGTGGCTGGCCAGGGGCGTACGCGGCACCGGCACGGGCGGTGCCGCCCCCTCCTGGAGCCCGCCGGACGGCATCGGCGAATGGCCGGAACACGACGTGGGCCTGCTGGTGAAGGCCGTTCCGTCCACCGCCTCGCGCACGCGCCCCATGTCCCGCCCGCCGGGCGTCCCCCGTGAAACGGGCGATCAGGACGCCGTCGGCCGCTTCCTCCGGATGGACGACGGAGACGTTCGGAGAGGGCACGTCCGCACCTGGCTGAGCTGCGCGGTGGGGCCTCTGCTGCGCGATGTCATGCTCACCCCGGAGGGCGAGCAGGGCGTTCTGACCGAGGACGCCGCCGCCCGCCTCGCGATTCCACGCCGGATCAAGCTCCCCGGTCCGTGGGCGGCGGCCAACGAGCTCGCGGAAAGACCCCTCGACCTGCTCTACAACCTGGAGATGTCACCCGACGGGCGGCTGTCCTTCCTCGACGTGGCCGACATCAGGGCAGGCCAGGGGGAGGCCTGGCGCGATCACTGGGCCTGGCTGAGCGCCGACGTCGGCTTCGGGGAGATGGCGGAGGCGCTACGGCTGGCGGCGCGCCTCATGCGCAGCCGTCCCGTGGTCGAGGGCCTGCTCCAGACGGCGCGCTCGGACGACCCGCAGCTCAGGATGGTCGCTCCGGCGGTCGCGCGGCGGTGGCTCCTCACCCTCAAGGCGATGGCCTGGCTGGAGGACGCCGCCCGCGAACCCTGGGCTCATGTGCGGCCGAAGGATCTCGCCTGCTTCGCCTTCAACGCGGTGAAGCCCGCCTGGCCGCGCCGCGCCGTCGGGATCAGCCACCGGTCACGCGAAGCCAAGCGCGCCCTCCGCCGCCTGGAGCTCTGGTCGTCGAGCCGGTGCGCGATCGACGCCGGGTACGTCCCCTCCTGGGAGACCAACACCGGGATGGTGTGGGCGCTGTTCGGTGCGACGCCCGCGATCGTACGGGTGAGCACCCCCGGCTACGGCGAGTCGCCGTGGTGCCTGCGGGAGGCCGAGCTGACCCGCCATCTCGTGGAGAGGGCCGACTTCCTGCCGGAGCGGTGGGTGCTGGACGTCGAACCGGCCGACCTCGGCTCCCTCGACGCGGCCTACTCGACGTGGGACCGCGCGACCAGGAGCTTCGAGGCCGCTCCCGTGGTGCCCGGGTTCCCGTCCCTGTGCCACGTGTGGACGCCTAGCCCGATGCCGGCCTGGGAGGCGGCGATGCTGCGGGCGGGCGCGGCCCTGCGGGTGATCAACACCATGCTGGCCGGTGCCGACCTCACGAACCGATTCGTCGCCGAGTTCCTGCTCGGCGACGTCGAGTTCCCCGGCCCGGCGCCGACCGCCGGCCCCGGAGGCTGGCAGGCGTACCGGACGATCTTCCGGCGGTTCCAGTCGCTGTGCGCCGCCGACCCTGCCGAGTTGGGACTGCGGCTGCCGCAGGGGTACGCGGCCGGGCAGATGGCCATGGACCTCGACACGCTGCAGCGGATGCCCGATCTGAGCACCGGTACGGCGGATCTCGGTGACCTGCTCGTCGCCTTCGAGTTCCTCCGCACCGAATGGCCGCTGCTGTCCGGCGATCGCCTGGGCCGGGCCCTCGCCGTCGACTGCCGCGGCCTGACCCGCGAGGAGTGGGCGGGCGACGAGCGGCTGTCGCTCCAGCGCGGGCTGCCGGCGATCCGCACGCCCGTACCCGTGTGGATCATCCAGCTCGCCGGGCAGGCCGTGGAGGACTGGGGGATCCCCGGAGACCACCCGATCCTCACCGAGCACTTCCCCGGGCAGTTCTCCTGGATGCTGGAGGGCTCCATCGACCGCCGCGGAGCGCGGTCTCTCTTCCCCGCCCGCTCGGGGCTCGAACTGTCGGCCGACGTACGGCACCGCTGCCGCGAGGGCGGTTGAGCACACTCTCTGACCGGGGAGGCGAGCCGTGCGGGACCATTGATCGGTAAAGTGGCGGGGATGCGACGTGCCGGGGTATGTGCCCTCGTTCTGGTGCTGGGCACCGCGTGCGCGGGCGGGCTGACGCTGGAGGAGACGACCGGCGTCCTGCGTGACGACGCCGCGGTGCTGAGCCGCATGGAGCTCGACCACAAGGCCACGGCCTTCACCGACGACCGTTCCGGCTGCGAGGCGGGCGCCCGGCGGAGCGTCTTCACGATGACGGGCGACCTGCCGCTGGGCGCCGATCCGGCGCGGGCCTCGACGGCGCTGACCTCCACGCTGGCCACCGAGTTCCGCACGATGGGCTACCAGGAGGCCGAGGGCCCGCACGCGCAGTTCGGCGTGAACGTCAGCGTGCTGGAGAAGCAGTCCCTCGGCATCGTCTTCACCGTGGCGATGCGCACCCGCCAGCCGAATGTGGATATATCCGGTAAGACGGGCTGTCTTCCGGAGTGACCACGCGAGGCGCCCAGTGCTGACACCTAGAGGACCTCGGTGACGTAGCGCCGGATGAGGGTGGCGATCACGTCGTGGCCGTCGGCGGCCCACACGTCGGCGTTGAAGATCTCCACCTCGATCGGCCCGGCGTACCCCGCGGCGTCGACGGCCGACCGCAGCGGCCGGAAGTCGATCACGCCGTCGCCCATCATCCCCCGCCCGAGCAGCACGTCCGCCGGAAGCGGCACGAGGAAGTCGCACACCTGGAAGCTCGCGATGCGCTCCGCCGCCCGCGCGATCTGGTCCAGCACCTCGGGGTCCCACCACACGTGGAAGGTGTCGACCACCACCCCGACCGCCTCGACCGGCCAGCGGGATGCGAGGTCCACGGCCTGGCCGAGCGTGGAGAGCACGGCCCGGTCGGCGCAGTACATGGGATGCAGGGGTTCCAGCGCCAGCCGTACCCCGGACGCAAGGGCGTACGGGACGAGCTCGTCCAGCACCTCCCCGACCCGTGCCCGTGCACCGGCCAGGTCGCGCGAGTCGCCGGGCAGTCCGCCGACGACCAGGACCAGGCAGTCCGCCTCCAGCGTGGCGGCCTCGTCGATCGCCCGGCGGTTGTCGTCGAGCGCCGAGGCCGAGGCGGCGGGGTCGCCGGCGGTCAGGAAGCCGCCCCTGCAGAGCGACGAAACGCGCAGGCCCGCGTCCCGGACGAGCTTGGCGCTCGCCGCGAGCCCCTGCTCGGAGACCTGCTGGCGCCACAGCCCGATCGCGGGGATCCCGAACCTGGCGCACCCGTCCACGGCCTCCGCCACCCCGAACCGGCGGGTCGTCCACTGGTTCAGGGAGAGCCTGCTGAGGCGCGGATCACCCGGCGCGGGCGTCTCGATCGAGGCGGGACGGCCGCTCGGCACATCGACGGCCGGACGGCTCCCCTCCAGGCCCGTCCCGCTCACGCGGCCACCCCCGCCGTGGCGAGCAGGGCGCGCATGCGCGACTCCGCCAGATCGGGATCGGGCAACAGGCCGGCCCGGTCGGCCAGGCGGTACACCTCGGCGAGGTGGACGATGGAACGGGCCGACTGCGCCCCGGCGACCATGGCGAACGCGTCCTGGTGCCCGGCGAGCCACGCCAGGAACACGATGCCGGTCTTGTAGTTGTAGGTCGGGGCCTCGAAGATCTTCCGCGACAGCGGCACGGTGGGCTCCAGCAGCTCCCTGTAGCGCCCGGTGTCCTCCGCGTCCAGGGCCTGGAGCGCGGCGGAGGCGGCGGGAGCGATCGCGTCGAAGATGCCGAGCAGCGCGTCACTGCCCGACTCGATGAGCGGTGTGTAGTTGAAGTCGTCCCCGGTGTAGAGCCTGACGCCCGCGGGAAGGGCCGCGCGCAGCCGTACCTCGTGGTCGGCGTCCAGGAGCGAGACCTTGACCCCGTCGATCCGGCCGGCGTTGTCGCGGATCAGCGCGAGCAGCGACTCGGTGGCGGCCGTGACGTCGCGCGAGCCCCAGTAGCCCGCCAGCGACGGGTCGAACATCTCGCCCAGCCAGTGCAGGATCACCGGCCGGTCCACCTCGGCGAGCAGCTTGCCGTAGACCGCGTGGTACTCCTCGGGCGTACGGGCCAGCGCGGCGAGCTGGCGGCTGGCCATGAGGATCACCCCGGCCCCGGCCGACTGGACCAGGTCGATCTGCTCGGCGTAGGCGCGCAGCACGTCGTCCCGCGTACGGGCGTCCGGCGCGTGGTCGGTGCCCGCTCCGCAGGCCACCAGCTCGGCCGGGTCGCCGAACCCCGTCGCCTCTCCTGCCGTACGCCTGATCAGCTCGCGCGTCGCGGCCCAGTCGAGACCCATGTTGCGCTGGGCGGTGTCCATCGCGTCGGCCACGCGGAAGCCGTACGACCACAGGTGCCGCCGGAACCGGAGTGTGGCCGCCCAGTCGACCGCGGCGGACGCGCCCGGCGTGTTGTCGCCGAGCGGGTCGGCGACAACGTGGGCGGCCGCATACGCGACGCGGGAGCGGGGCGGGCCCGACGGCCTGGGCCAGTCGACGGGCTCGCGCGGTTCGTGGGCCGAGAGGCTTCCCCCGGCGGAGGGCAGGACGATCACAGAGGGGTCCCCACATGCTCGCGGACCGAGGTGTGCGCCTCGGCGGTGGACAGGACGGTCACAGAACGGTCACAGAGTGATCTCCGGGAGCTCGACGCGGCGGCCCTCGGCGGACGACCGGAGCCCCGACTCGGCGAGCTGCACGCCCCGCGCCCCGGCGAGGAAGTCGTGCGGGAACGGCGTGCCCTCGACCACGGCCCGGATGAACATCTCCCACTGGGTCTTGAACCCGTTGCCGAAGCTTTCGTTGTCGGGGACCTCCTGCCAGTCATCCCTGAAGGAGTGGGTGACGGGGAGGTCGGGGTTCCAGACGGGCATGGGGGTGGTCCCGCGGTGCTGGATCCGGCAGCCACGCAGGCCGGCGACCGCGCTGCCATGCGTGCCGTCCACCTGGAACTCCACCAGCTCGTCGCGGTTGACCCGGACGCACCAGGAGGAGTTGATCTGGGCGATCGCGCCGCCGGACAGCTCGAAGATGCCGTACGCGGCGTCGTCGGCCGTCGCCTCGTAGGCCCGTCCGGCCTCGTCCACCCGCTCAGGGATGTGGGTGACCACGCGCGCGGTGACCGCCTCGACCCGGCCGAAGAGGTTCTCCAGCACGTACGACCAGTGGCAGAACATGTCGAGCGCGATGCCGCCGCCGTCCTCGACACGGTAGTTCCACGACGGCCGCTGGGCGGGCTGCCAGTCGCCTTCGAACACCCAGTAGCCGAACTCACCGCGCACAGAAAGGACGCGGCCGAAGAAGCCGCCGTCGAGCAGGCGCTTGAGCTTGAGCAGGCCCGGCAGAAACAGCTTGTCCTGCACGACGCCGTTCCTGACGCCGGCGCTCTCGGCGAGGCGCGCGAGGGCCACGGCCTCCTCCAGCGTCTCCGCCAGCGGCTTCTCGGTGTAGACGTGCTTGCCGGCCTCGATGGCCTGCGTGATCGCGCCCACGCGCGCCGGGGTGACCTGCGCGTCGAAGTACAGCGCGTTGTCCGGGTCGCGCAGCGCGCCCGCGAGGTCGGTCGTCCAGTTCTTGAGGTTGTGCCGCTCGCAGAGCTCGCGAAGCTTGTACTCGCTGCGGCCGACCAGGACCGGCTCCAGCAGCACCCGCTCGCCGCCGCCGAGGTCGATGCCGCCCTGCTCGTTGATGGCCAGGACCGACCGAACCAGATGCTGGCGGTAGCCCATGCGGCCGGTGACACCGTTCATCACAACGCCTAGGGTCCGAGTGGTCACCCAGGGCCTCCTTTGCTGGAAAGCGTTTTCTATCTGGCATCGTGCGCCGCCCGGTGGGCCGGTGCTACCTTGCCCACCGGGCGGACGTGGATCTCCCGCTCCGCCGGGGTGCGGGACGCGGTGGGCGCCCGCCGCGGGTCAGAGATCAGACCTCGGGGAAGACATCGGTGAAGGACTGGAGCAGGGCGTTCATCTGACACATGTACGGCCACTTGTCGGCGAGCAGCCGCGCAAGCGCTTTCTCGATGATCGGAAAGCGCTTTCTCGGCGTACCATAAATTCCTCTCACATCACGGTCAAGGGGGTTGGTGAACAACGTGTCCGAACAGCCGCAGGTGACCCTCGACGACGTGGCCCGGTCCGCCCAGGTCTCACCCGCCACGGCCTCCCGCGTGCTCAACGGCGCCACCAAGGTCCGGCCGGACCTCCGTGAGCGCGTCCTCGCCGCCGCCGCGGAGCTGGCGTACACGCCGAACGCCCACGCGCAGGCCCTCGCCCGGGCGTCCAGCCAGACCGTGGGGGTGATCTGCCACGACATCGGCGACCCCTACTTCGCCGGCGTCGCCAGGGGCGTCATGCGCGCCGCCGCCGACGAGGGCCTGAACGTCATCCTGGGCAGCACGTTCCGCGACCCCGATCGTGAGGTCGCCTACGTCTCCATGATGCGCGGCCAGCGGGTTCGGGCGATTCTGCTCATCGGCTCCGGCTTCGAGGACCGCGCCTGGCGGCAGGCCATGCGGCGTGAGATCGCCCCCTACACCGCCGCGGGCGGCCGGGTCGCGGCGGTCAGCCGCCACCAGGACCTCCGCCTCGACACGGTCCTTCCCGAGAACCGCGCGGGCGGCGCCGCGCTCGCCGAGGCGATGCTGGCACTCGGCCACCGGGACTTCGCCGTGCTGACCGGGCCTCCCAGGCTCACCACCGTGGTCGATCGCCTGGCCGGCTTCCAGGACGCGCTCGCCAAGGCCGGCATCACCCTGGACCCCGGCCACGTCGTGGAGGGCGCCTTCACCAGGGACGGCGGGTTCGAGGCCGCCACCGAGCTGCTTCGCAGGGGGCTCCGGGCCACCTGCGTCTTCGCGCTGACCGATGTGATGGCGGTCGGCGCGCTCGCCGCCCTGCGCGGGCACGGGCTCGCCGTGCCCGCGGACGTGTCCCTGGCGGGCTTCGACGACATCCCGATCATCGCCGACCTGACGCCGCCCCTCACCACCGTCCACCTCCCACTGGAAGAGCTCGGCAAGCGCGTCATGGCCATGGCGCTCCGGCCCGCCAGCCCGCGCAGCCGCGTCGAGCGGGTCTCCGGCGAGGTCATCCTGCGCGAGAGCACCGCGCCGCCCGCCCCCAGGTTCCACGATGGCCTCGTACCGGGCGTACGGGCCGTCGGCGCCGTGCCGCTCCACGAGACGTACACCCCGGCACTCCCCGCCGGCCCTCACGAGAACGTTGAAAGGATCTTCGAGTGACCCTGGCCGGGTCAGGCTCATGGGGTCCGGCCTCACCGACGGGGACAGGCCACCGGCCGCCCCCCCCGTCGGGTACGGACGCGACCGTACGGCGGCCTTGGAGTGATCCGGTTTGCGTCCCCCTGGATCGGCGGTATGGTTGTGGAACACCGACGCGGGGTGGAGCAGCTCGGTAGCTCGCTGGGCTCATAACCCAGAGGTCGCAGGTTCAAATCCTGCCCCCGCTACAAAGGAAGGCCCTGGTCACCGGCTCACGGAGACCAGGGCCTTCGTCTTTCAGGGCCTTCGCGGAGCCTTTCAGGGCCTTATCCGAGCCGCGGACCGGCCGGTTGTGAACGCACCGGGCAGCGGTCGCGGATGGGGTTGCCTACCAGCGATGGGACGTCCGTTGCCTCTGGTACACGTTGCAGGCGCGATGTCTGTTCTTGCAAGACGAGTTCTGAATACGGGTGGTTCCGCTCAGGTTCGTGGTCGACAGGTTCTGGACGCCGTGTTGAGTGGTGGTGTTCACGACTCTCAGGTCATTCTTGTTGCGGTTGCCGTTTCCGACCGTCAAGTTGATGGGACCATGATCGTCGCTGCGGACGGTCGCCCCGGAGTTCCCACTGGTCGCCAGGACGCTCGCGTCTGCCTGCGGCGACGCGATGACCACCGGTATCACGACCACGAGCGCGGTCAGCGTCATCCACCGCGCTTTCCCGCCCATGCCGACAAGCGGATTCTCCGCACAATGGCGAGTCATTTAGGTGCACACCTGCCCTTTCATGTCGCTTTGTGGCGGACACTCACGTCAGTCGCATATCAGCGACATTAGCCCCCATACCCTGCGACCAAGCGTCAGTCCCGCTCCGAATGATGCGCGGGCAAGATAGTTACCCGCCCTTTGTCCTCTGTCATCTGCCCTCTGTCATCGCGAGGGCCGCCGATGCGGGCCCTCAGAGGTGCTCGGCGAGGAAGCGACTGGTCTCGGTGACGGCCTGCGTGACGTAGGGCTCGGTGTCGTAGAGGTCGATGTGGAGCCTGGCGTCGAGCCAGACGAGCTTCTTGGGCTCGTCCATGCGCTTGTAGGCCTCCTCGGCGCTCTCCGGGGAGCAGAAGCCGTCGACGATGCCGTGCACGAGCAGGCCGGGCTTGGGCGACAGGAAGTCGGCGCCCATCATGTTGTCCACGGTGATCAACTCGCGGATCGACGCCCGGGTGATCGTGTTCTTCCACGACGGGGACACCGAGCGCTCGGTGCCGTAGTAGGCGAACGGCTCCTCCCCCTGCATCGCCGCCTCGCCGAAGACGGCGACCGCCGGGAAGTACTCCACCGGGCCACCCCGGTCCTGCCGTTCGAACACCTCGGTGAAGGATTCCAGCGCCTCCTGGTAGCCCGCATCGGACATGCCCGACCGCATGGCGTACGGATTGTTGTACGCGCCCGCGATGCCCACGAAGGCCTTCACCCTCGGATCGAACGCCGCGAACCGGAGCGCGTACCCCGCGCCCAGGCAGATGCCGACGGCGCCCACGCGCTCGCCGTCCACCTCGGGAAGGCCGCGCAGGTACGACACGGCGGCCCGCAGGTCGCCGAGCTTTCCCTGCGGGTCCTCGTGGTGGCGCGGCGTGCCACCCGACCCGCCGAAGTTGCGGTGGTCGAAGGCCAGCGTGACGTACCCCGCCTCGGCCAGCCGGGACGCGTACAGGCCGGTGACCTGCTCCTTCACGCCGGTGAGCGGCCCGGTGAACACCAGGGCCGGATGGGGGCCCTCGCCCTCCGGCACCCTGAGGTCGCCGGCGAGCGTGATGCCGTCGGCGGTGAACTCAACTGGATCAGCCATTCGGTCAGCCATGCCGCAAGTCAACCGCCAGAACCGCCGGGCTGTTCCTCGAACCACCGCCCGAGCCACGCGACGACGGCCTCCACGAAGGCGATCTTGTTGGCCGTCCTGACCGTCTCGTGGCCCTCGTCGTCGAAGAGCAGGTAGCGGCACGGGATGCCGTGCGCGATGGCCTCGGCCACGACCTGCTCGGCCTCGTACACCGGCACGTTGGTGTCCTGCGCGCCGTGGACGACGAGCAGCGGCGCGGCCAGCTTGTCGAAGGAGTGGATGGGCGAAAGGGCCCGCAGCAGGTCGCGGTCGGCCACCGGATCGCCGTACTCGGAGACGGCCGCGGCGGCGATCCACGGCTCGGTGCGGGCGTAGAAGGTCGCGAAGTCGGCCATGCCGCACACGTCCACCCCGGCGCGGAACAGTTCGGGGTAGGTCACCAGGGCCGCGAGGGTCAGGTAGCCCCCGTACGAGCGGCCCATGCAGGCCACCCTGCCGGCGTCGGCGACGCCCGTCCGCACGAGGTGGTCCACGCAGTCGGCCACGTCGTCGATGGCGTGGAAGCGCAGCGCGTGGTTGTCGGCGTCGAGGAACGCGCGCCCGAAGCCCGAGGAGCCCCGGACGTTGGGCGCGAGCACGCTGATGCCGGCCGCCAGGAGCCGCTGGAAGAGCGGGTTGAACGTCGGGCGTTCCTGGCTCTCGGGGCCGCCGTGCAGGTAGATCACGCACGGCGTGCGGGACGGCCCGGCGCGGTACAGCCAGCCGCTCAGCTCCAGGCCGTCCCTGGCGTTGAACTGGATCAGCTCGGCCTCGATGTCGTCCGGCAGGGGGTCGTCACCGGCCACCCGGCGGTAGACGCCGGTCGCGAGGTCGCACAGCAGCACGTATGAGGGCGTGGCGGGGCCCTCCCCCGCGATCACGGCCAGGGTGCCGTCCAGGGACAGCCGGGCGGAGCTGATCACGTCGACCGGCGGCGGCGGGAGCGGCCGGGTGCCGCCCTCGATCAGGTCGGCCACCTCCAGCTCGGAGCGGCCCGCGACGTTCCAGACGAGCAGGGCCACCGTGCCGTCCACGCTGACGGAGAACCGGTCGAGCTCCGCGTCGGGACGCTCGGCGATCACCTGGGGAGCCCCGCCCATGGGCATCGCGATCAGCGCCATGCGGTCGCGGCCGGCGTTGGAGCGGATGTAGGCCACCTCGCCGTCGGGGGACAGCGTGCCGAGGTCGGTCGTCGGCGGAAGCAGCGGCCTCTCCTTCCCGAAAGGCAGGTCGGCGACCGACATCTCGCGCATGCCGCGGGGCCCGTGGCGCAGCAGCACCCGGCTGTGGTCGCGGCTCACCGCGCTCGGCCACATCAGCGGGCCGACCGCGATGGTGTCGCGGTGGCCGAGGCCCGCGTCGATGAGCACGGCCTCCGTCGAGCCGGACCCGCCCAGCTCGGCGACGAGCAGCGTCGAGCCCTGCCCGGTCCACCGCACGAACACGGCGGAGCCCCGCGCGGGGGTGTCGGTCGGCCCGGCGAGCAGGCGGCGGTCGGTGCCGTCGGGCCGTACGGCCCACACCTGTGTGTGCTCTCCCCCGCCCGGCGAGACGAGGACGGCCAGCCACTCGCCGTCGGGCGACCAGAGCACGTTGCCGACCGGCTCGGGGCCGGTGTCGATCACCCGTGCCTGCGGCATGCCCGCCGGGGGCACGGACTGGCGGCCGGTGAGCATGGCTTCGCGCCCCTCGGCCAGGTACTCGGGCAGGGGTTGGACCCAGGCGCGGGGCGAGCCGTCGCGGTCGCTGACGAACGCGACGGCCCGGTTGTCGGGCGACAGGGCGGGGAAACGGCAGATCCACGAGACGTCGACGGTCAGACTCCTTGTGCTTGAAGCCACAACTCCAGGAGTCCAAGTTGCCACAACGCGTTGGCTCCTAGTGTGGTTCTGTAGTCATCGGGCGCGGCCAGAAGCTTGTCCACCATCGCGGGACGGAACAGGCCGCGCGAACGGGCGGTCGGCCCGGTGAGGGTGTCCCGCACCATCTCCAGGAACGGCCCGTGGATGTGGCGGATCGCCGGCACGGGGAAGTAGCCCTTCGGGCGGTCGATGACCTCGTCGGGGACGATCCCCCGGGCCGCGGCCTTGAGCACGCCCTTGCCGCCGGAGGCGAGCTTCAGCTCGGGGGGGCACATGGCGGCCAGCTCGACCAGATCGTGGTCGAGGAACGGGGTGCGCGCCTCCAGCCCGAAGGCCATCGTCATGTTGTCGACCCGCTTGACCGGGTCGTCCACGAGCATGACGTTGGTGTCCAGGCGCAGCACGGCGTCGAGCGCGGTGTCGGCGCCGGGCATAGAGAGGTGCTCGCGGACGAACGCCCCGCTGGCGTCGTCGCCGAGCAGGTAGTCGGGCCCGAGGATCTCGGCCAGGCCCTCGTGGGCGCGGTCGAAGAAGACCTTCGCGTACACGTCGGCGGCCTCCCCTCGCGGCACGTTCTCCAGCGGCGGGTACCAGTCGTAGCCGGCGAAGACCTCGTCGGCGCCCTGGCCGGACTGCACGACCTTGACGTGCCGCGACACCTCCTCCGACAGCAGGTGGAAGGCGACGCAGTCATGGCTGACCATGGGCTCGCTCATCGCCGCGACGGCGTTCCGCAGGGACGGCAGCAGCCGCAGGTCGTCGACGAGGATGCGGTGGTGGTCGGTGCCGAAGCGCTGGGCGACCAGGTCGGAGTAGGCGAACTCGTCCCCCGACTCACCGCCCGCCGCGTGGAACCCGACGCTGAACGTCGCGATGTCCCGCTGCCCCTCCTGGGCGAGCAGGGCCACGATCAGGCTGGAGTCCAGACCTCCCGAAAGCAGCACGCCCACCGGCACGTCCGCCACCGTGCGCCGCCGCACGGCCACCCTGAGGGCCTCGAAGACGGCCTCACGCCACTCGCCGGGGCCCATCTCGCCCATGCCGCTCTGGAGGACGTCCAGCTGCACGGCGCCCGGCTGGAGCACCCCCGGCTCCCGGGGACGCTCGAAGGCCGGGTTCCAGTAGTGGTCGTCGTGCGCCGTGCCGTCGGGCTCGATCGTCCGCACGGTGGCGGGCGGCAGCTTCTCCACGCCGGTCAGGATCGTCCGGGGCGAGGGCACCACAGAGTGGAAGGTCATGTAGTGGTGCAGTGCGACGCGGTCGATGTCGGTGCGCACTCCGCCGCCGGCGAGCAGCGCGGGCAGGGTGGAGGCGAACCGCAGCCGCGCCGCGTCCCGGGTGAGGTAGAGCGGCTTGATGCCGAGCCGGTCGCGGCCCAGCACCAGCCGCCCGGTGTCCCGCTCGGCGACGGCGAACGCGAACATGCCCTTGAAGTGGTCCACGCACCTCCGGCCCCAGTGGCGGTATGCCTTCAGCAGCACCTCGGTGTCGGAGGTGGAGAAGAACCGGTAGCCCTCCCCCAGCAGCACCTCGCGCAGTTCCCGGTAGTTGTAGAGGCAGCCGTTGAACACCCCGGCCAGACCGGCCTCGGCGTCGACCATGGGCTGCGCCCCGCGGTCGGACAGGTCGATGATCTTCAACCGCCGGTGGCCGAGGGCCACGGGGCCGAGCGCCCACAGGCCCGTCCCGTCGGGCCCGCGCGCGGCCATGGCCGCGGTCATGCGCTCGACGGCGCCCACGTCGGCCGCGCGGCCGTCGAAACGGATCTCACCGCTGAGGCCGCACATCAGACGACCTCCCTCAGCAGCCAGGTGTCCTTGGCCCCGCCGCCCTGCGAGGAGTTGACGATCATGCTGTCGGGCGGGGCGACGCGGGTCAGCGCCGCCTGCGGCACGACCGGGTCCTTGCCGGTGAACACGAACGCGCGCAGGTCGATCACGTGCGGGCGCAGGCGCTCGCCGTCGAAGGTCGGGTGCGTGGACAGGGCGATCGTCTCCTGCGCCACCCAGCGCTCGGGGGCGGCCAGGATCTCCTCGCGGATCGCCTTCAGCTCGTCCGGCGAGGCGTCCTGGCCGATGGTCACCCCCTGGCCGCCGAATCCGTCGACCGGTTTGACCACCAGCTCCTCCAGGCGGTCGAGCACGTGCTCGCGGTCTTCCGGGTCGCGGCAGAGATAGGTCGTGACGTTGGCGAGCAGGGGACGTTCTCCCAGGTAGTAGTCGATGAGCCGGGGCACGTAGCGGTACAGGCTCTTGTCGTCGGCGACGCCGTTGCCTGGCGCGTTGGCCAGGGTGAGCGTTCCGCGTTCCATCGCGTCGAGCAGGGCGGCTCCGATCGGGCTCGCCAGCAGGTTGTCCTCCTCGATCCTGCGGTAGAGCACGTCCACGCGCCGCCCCGAGGCGTACACGATGCCGTCCCTGACCTCCAGGTCGGCGGGCTCGGCGAGGACCGCGTCCATCTCCTCGGCGAGCGTCCGGTGCTCGTAGTACGCCGGGTCGTCCGGCCCCGAGGTGATCACGCCGAGGGTGGGGTCGCTCGCGGGCGAGGCCGCGAGCAGGGCCTCGCGTAGCAGGGACGCGGTGCCCTCGGGGTCCATGACCGCCGAGCGGTCGAGCTCGGGGAGCACGTGGGCCGCCATCCGGCGGTTGCCCACCGCGTAGCCGATGCCGGAGGGCACCCGCAGGTTGTCCTCCAGCACGACCCACCGCCCGGCGCCGTCGCGGGCCACGTCCAGCCCGGCGACCGAGCATCTGATGGACCCGCCGTGCACCCGCCAGCCCGCGGGCCGGTAGCCCGGCGACTCGTCCACGGCCCACGCGGGGAGCACCCGGTCCTTGATCACCTCGCGCCTGCCGTACACGTCGCGCAGGAAGGCCTCCAGCGCGCGGACCCGCTGCGGCATCCCTTCGCGGATCTTCGCCCAGTCGTCGGCCGCGATCAGCCTCGGCACGAGGTCGACGGGCATCTTGCGGGACAGGTCGGTCGCCTCCTGGTCGGCGGCCTCCCCCTCCAGGCCTTCCGTCCCCTTGACCACGAAGGTCATGCCTGACTCGCGCATGTAGCGGTTGCGCGCGGTCTCCCGCTCGCGCAGTTCCACCGGGCCGAGCCGGTCGAGCGCCTTGAGGACCGGCTGGTACGGCTCGCGGACGGTGCCCGCGATCACGGCCTCGTCCTGCACCGCCTCGTAGCCCTTGAGCAGGCTCGTCTCCAGCCCGGGGTTCGGGCCGCCGAACTCGGTCTGCCAGCCGTCCGAGCGGGTCTCGGCCACGAGGAGGTCGACGACGTCGGACAGCGTCCCGCCGCGTTCCAGCACCCGCCGCTGGCGGGCCGCCGAGCTGCCCCTGCCCAGGGTCTCCTCGGCCAGCGTCGTCACCAGGTCCCAGTCGCCCGTGGCCTCCAGCTGGGGGCGCAGCCCGTCCAGCATCCGCCTGATCACGTCGGCGGCCGGCATCGCCGTGCCCTCGACCGGGTCGACGAGCATGCCCTCGAGCCCCGAGCGCGCCGAGCGCCAGGTCGCCGCCCGGACGAGCTCCATGCGGATCGTCGGCGTCGGGTCGTCGTTCTCGATGGCGTGCAGCTCGCGCAGGACCACGGCGCGGAAGATGCCGGCCAGCAGGACGACCTTGCCCACGCTAGGGCAGGCGTCGCACATGCGCAGCTCGACCGTGGAGACGTGCGCGGACGGGCGCACGTCGAAGTAGATCATGCCCGGGTCCATGATGACGCCGGAGCGCACGAGGTCCGCCACCATCTGGTCGTACTCGGCGGCGGACGCGAAGTGGCGGACCGGACCCGTGGTGGGCCAGCGGTTCCAGACCAGGGTGCGGTAGCTGGCGTACCCGCTGTCGGCTCCGAGCCAGTACGGCGAGCTCGCGCTGAGCGCCAGGAGCGGCGGCAGCCAGGGCGACACGCGGTGCGCGACCTCGACGGCGAGGTCGCGGTTGGCGACGTCCACGTGCACCTGCGCGCCGCAAATCAGCTGCTCACGGGTGAGGAGCTGATAGTCCTCCAGCATCTGCTCGTACCGGGCGTCCGGTGAGATCTTCAGTGCCGCCGGGTCGACCAGAGGCACCGCCCCGGCCGCCACGATCCCGAGCCCGAGCCCGTCCGCCGCCTCGATCACCGTGCGGCGCAGGGCGGTCAGGTCGTGCCCGAGATCTTCCAGGCGCACGTACGGGCGGCTGTTCGACTCGACCACCGACCGCTGCAACTCCTGCGTGAACCGCTCGCCCGGCAGCCGCTGGAGGAGATGATCGGCGCGTGGAACGAGGTGGCGCGTCTCGAGGTCCACTACGTGGAACTCCTCCTCAACGCCAACGGCGACCGACTCCGCGAGAACCGTCATTCCACCATCCTTCAGTAAGTCCATCGACCAGGGGCGTTTGATGGGCTTCTGCCCAGAAACCACCTAAATGCACGTCACGATGGGACTCTTCGGATTGTGATTTCCCCAGCACCGGGCGATGGCGGCGCGCGGGAAAGACCGGCGCTCGATCGCGCGCGCCTCACGCGCCGCCACGGGGACGGCCACCGCCGGTGGCCATGAGGGTCGCGAGCATGGAGTCGATGGCGTCGAGCCGGCGGTTCAGGTCGGCGATGTCCGCCTTGTTGGCGCTCTGCTCCTCGGGCCTCAGCGTGAGCACGAGCTGGCCGGTGGAGGCGAGCTCGCCGATCGCGACCTCGCTCATGTCGTCGCCGTTCTGCACCCGGACCGCGTGTTCCAGCTCCTGGGGATGTAGCGCGAGGCGGCGCAGGTTCTCGGTCACCGGCCGGCCGTCCTCGATCACGATGGTGGACGTTCCCTGCAGCAGGCGCGAGACCCGTTCATAGCGCACCGACAGGTGGTTCAGCAGCTCGTTGGTGCCGACCAGCGTGATCGCGCCGACCGCGCCGCCGACCAGGCTGTTGTCGTTCCCGATCACGGCGTTCTGCACGACGTTGGAGAGCAGGAAGATCACCACGAAGTCGAAGGTGTTCAGCCCCGCCAGGTTGCGCTTGCCGACCAGCCGGAAGATGAGCACGATCAGCGCGTAGATCAGCACGGTGCGGAGAAGCTTCTCGACCACGGGGATCTGGAGCGTCAGCATGTCATGCCACACGGAAGGCCTCCTCGTCAGGCTGATCGTGCCACCCTACGCACCCGCCCCTAGGAGTCGAACCCCAGCCCGAGCCTGTCGAGCGTGCGGAGCCACAGGTTGCGGCGGCCCTGGTGGGCATCCGCCCTGGCGATCGACCAGCGGGTGAGCTGGATGACCCCCGACCTGATCGGCTCGGGCGGGAACGGCACGGGCTTCTCGCGAACCATCTGCAGCTCGGTGCGCTCGGTCGGCTCCCCGGAGAGCAGGTCGAGCATCACGTTGGCGCCGAACCGCGTCGCGCCGACGCCCAGCCCCGTGTAGCCGACGGCGTACGCCAGCCGGCCCCGGTGGGCCATGCCGAAGAACGCGCTGAAGCGGCTGCACGTGTCGATCACGCCGCCCCAGCGATGGGTGAACCGCACGTCGGCGAGCTGCGGGAACGTCGTCGCGAAGTGGCCGGCCAGGGTCGCGAAGGTCGCGTCGCGCTGCTCGTACTCCTGCCTGACCATGCCGCCGTTGTAGTACACGGCGTCGTACCCGCCCCACAGGATGCGGTTCTCCTCGGTGAGCCGGTAGTAGTGGAACTGGTTGGCGCCGTCGCCGATGCCCTGCCGGTTGCGCCAGCCGACCGACTCCAGCTGAGCCGGGGTCAGCGGCTCGGTCATCAGCGCGTAGTCGTACACCGGCACCAGGAAGTTCTTCAGCCGTCCGAGCAGCGGCGGGAACACGCCCGTCCCGAGGGCGACCTTGCCCGCGCGCACCTTGCCGTGCGGGGTCATGAGCTCGATGGCGACCCCGTCGTCCTTGAGCGAGCGCACCGGGCTGTGCTCGTAGATGCGCACGCCCAGCGACAGGCACGCCTCCCGCAGACCCCACGCGAGCCGGGCGGGATCGACCATCGCGCAGCCGTCGCGGTCCCACTGCCCGCCCACGTAGGTCGGGGAGCTCACCTCGGCGCGCACCTGATCGGCGTCGAGGACGCTCACGTCCATGCCCAGCTCGCGGGCGATGCCGGTGTCCTCGGCCAGGCCGTCGAGCTGCCACGGCTCGGTGGCCACGTGCAGCTCGCCGGTCCGCTCGAAGGAGCAGCGGATGCCGTACTTCGCGACGGTCCGCTCGATCTCGTCGAGGTTCTCCTTGCCCAGCCGTACGAGCGTGGAGATCTCCTGGGGCCAGCGGGTGAGGCCGTTGCCCAGCCCGTGGGTGAGGCTGGCGACACAGAAGCCGCCGTTGCGCCCCGAGGCGGCCCAGCCGACGCGCCTGCCTTCGAGCAGGACGACGTCGAGCGAGGGGTCGCGTTCCTTGGCCATGAGGGCGGTCCACAGGCCGGAGAACCCGCCGCCGACCACTGCCAGGTCGGCGGCCGTGTCCCCGAAGAGCCGCCGCAACGGCTCGGGTTTGTCCGGACTGTCCAACCAGTACGGCTTACGCTCCGCGTCAGCCAGTGCTTTCAGCGGATCCACGATTCCACGTCCTAACGAACCACATCGGTGTTGCCTGCCCCGCGGGACCGGTGTCCCGTACCGGGGGTCGTCTGCCGCGTCAGCTTCGACGCCGGGAGGTCACCGTGTTGACCACGGCGATGGCCACGCCGACCGCGAAGATCAGCGTGCCGAGGATGTTGACCTGCGGAGGAACGCCGATGCGGACGGCTCCGTAGATCCACAGCGGGAACGTGATGGTCGCGCCGCTGGTGAACTGGGTGATGACGAAGTCGTCGATCGACAGCGCGAAGGCGAGCAGCGCGCCGGAGACCACACCCGGGAGGATCATCGGGAACGTGACCCGCCAGAACGTGATCCACGTCGAGGCGCCGAGGTCGCGCGCCGCCTCCTCGATCGACCCGTCCAGACCCACCACGCGCGCCCGTACGGTCACCGCGACGAACGAGACCGAGAACAGCACGTGCGCGAGCACGATCGTCATGAACCCGGTCTGCACGCCGAGGCTGATGAACAGTGACAGCAGCGAGGCGCCCATGACCAGCTCGGGCGAGGAGATGGCCGCGAACATCACCAGGTTGGTGGCCGCCTGGCCGCGGAAACGGTAACGGCCGAGGGCGATGCCCATCAGCGTGCCGAGCACGGTGGTGACCACGGTGGCGAGCAGGGCGATGCTGATCGAGTTCGTCACGGCGGTCGTGAGGTCGGGGTAGTCCCCGAGCCGTCCCCACCACTTGAACGTGAAACCCTGCCAGCTGACGTTGGACTTGCTCTTGGTGTCGTTGAAGCCGAACGCGATCATCACCGCGATCGGGGCGAACAGCCACAGCAGGACCAGCCAGGTGTAGCCGAACAGCAGGCGGTCGGCCCACCGGACGCGCCTGCGGCGCGGCGGGCCGATGGAGGGCTCCACCCCCTCGGCCACGGCCTCGGGCGGGAGCGCTGGGCTGAGTGGTCCGCTCATCGCGCCGCCGCCTCAAGGACGTTCTCGGTGCCGAGCGCCTTGGCGTAGACGAAGATGCCGATCAGCATCGCCGCCATCAGCGTGAAGGACAGGGCCGCGCCAGCCGGATAGTCGTTGTTCACGAGGTACTCCGTCTGGATGATGTTGCCGATCATCGTGTTGGCCGGGCCGCCGAGGATGGAGGCGTTGACGTAGTCCGAGGTCATCGGCACGAAGGTCATCAGCACCCCGGCGAACACGCCCGGCAGCGAGAGCGGGAGCACGATCTTGGTGAACGAGTCGCGCCAGGTGGAGTAGAGGTCGTACGAGGCCTCCACCACGCGGGGGTCGACCCGCTCCAGCGCGACGTAGATCGGCAGGATCATGAACGGCAGGTAGTTGTAGGTCAGGCCGCCGACCACCGCGACCGTCGTCTGCAGGACGTGGAAGTCGGCCGGCACCAGCCCCATGTCCTTCAGGGGCTGGAGCAGGATGCCGTCGTCGGCGAGCAGGAACTTCCACGACACCGTGCGCAGCACGAACGACACGAAGAAGGGCAGCAGGACGAGCAGCAGGTACGTCGACTTGCGGGCGCCGCCCTTGAACGCGATCCAGTAGGCCACCGGATACGCCAGCGCGATCGTCAGCAGCGTCCCGGCCAGGCCGTAGCCGGCGGAGCGCAGAAACTGCGTCTTGTACTCCACCAGCGCGTCGGCGAAGTTGGCGAAGTGGAACGTCTGGACGAAGCCGCTGACGACGTCGCCCTCCTGGGTGGAGACCGAGGCCATGAACACCAGCGGCACCACCAGGAAGATCACCAGCCACAGCCCGCCTGGCAGGATGAGAAGGTACGGCGCGATCTTGCGTCTCATGGTCCTAGCCTTGTGTGATCGGCTGGAAGATTCCCTCGAAGACCTTCTCCTCGGCGGACGTCAGGGTCTTGTAGGAGCGCAGCCTCGCCATGTCGGATTCGGAGGGGTAGATCAGAGGGCTGGTCGCCATGAGCTCCAGCGACTTCTTCTCGTCGCCGGTCGCCTTGTCGGCCTCGGCCTTGATGAGCTGCTGGGTGGAGGGCACCGGGGTGATGTAGGTGATGTACTTCGCCAGCGCGGCGGCGATGTCGGGCTGGTAGACGTAGTCCATCAGGGCGAGCGCGTCGACCGGGTTCTGCGCGGACTTCGGGATGCACATGTTGTCGGTCCAGATGTTGCCGCCCTCGTCGGGGACGACGAACTTCAGGTTCTGTCCCTCGGCGACCTGCTGGTAGATATCGCCGGACCAGGCCATGCAGATCCAGATGTCCCCGCGGACCAGCGCGTCCACATAATCGTTTTCATAGTATTTCCGGACAATTCCGGCGTCGCGCTGCTCCTGGAGCTTCTGGGCGGCCTTCTCCCAGTCGGCCTGCACCGACTTGTCCGGGTCGATGCCCAGCAGGAACATCCCGAAGTTCGCGATCTCCTGGCTGTCGAGGAACATCCCGACCTTGCCCTTGTACTTCGGGTTCCAGAGCTCCTTGATGCTCGTGATGTCCCCGTCGACGTACTTTGGGTTGTACGCGATGCCCGTCAGGCCCGACTGCCACGGAACCGTGTAGGTGTTGTTCGGGTCGTACGACGGGTTCTTGTACTTCGCCCCCGCGTTGGCGGCGAAGTTCGGCAGCTTGGAGTGGTCGAGCGGCACCAGATACCCGAGCGCGATCGCCCGGCCGAGCTGGATGCCGTTGGTCATGACCATCACGTCGTAACCGATGTCCTGCCCGGCGGCGAGCTGCGGCTGGATCTTGCCGAACCAGGTGGAGTTGTCCTGGATGGCCTCCTGGTAGGTCACCTTGATGCCGGTGTCCTTGGTGAACTTCTCCAGGCTCGGGTACCGCTTGCCCTCTTTGTCGATGTAGAGGGGCCAGTTGGCGAAGCGGACGGTGCCGTTCTTCTTCTTGTCGGCCCAGTAGCCGGCGGCGGCGCTCGCCTTCGGGGGCGCGACCTTCTTCCCCTGGACGCCGCAGGCGGCGAGGCCGAGGGCCGCGGCGGACAGGCCCGCCACGCGGAAGGCGTCGCGGCGGGTGATGGCGGAGCCGCCACCGACGCGGCTCTGGGTCAGGCCGCGCAGGAACGCGAGGTCACGAGGAGGGTTGGTCATGAGGTGGTTCAACTTCCAATCGCGTACGAGTGTTGCGGCTGCCACGACAGCCAGACGGAGTCACCGCGCTCCGCCGTGATGCTGCTGTCCCTGGCGTTCTGCTCGAAGACCGTGAACTCGGCGCCACCCGCGAGGTTCACGGCGTAGCTGTTGTAGGTGCCGAGGTAGACGACCTCGGCCACGGTGCCGCGTACGGCACTGAGGTCCCCGCCCGGCTCCTCGTGCGAGATCCTGATCTTCTCCGGCCGTACGGTCACCTCGACCGCACCGCCCTCGAGCGTGCCGTCCGCCACCGGCACCAGCACCCGGTCGCGATCCCCGACCCTGATCGTGGCCGTGCCGCCGCTGACCGCCTCGGCCGTGCCGCTCAGCAGGTTGGAGGTGCCGATGAACCCCGCCACGAACTTGGTCGCGGGACGCTCGTAGATCTCCCTGGGCCCGGCGAGCTGCTCGACCAGGCCGTCGTTCATGACGGCGATGCGGTCGCTCATGGTGAGCGCCTCGTTCTGGTCGTGGGTGACGTAGACGAACGTGATGCCGACCTCGCGCTGGATCCTCTTGAGCTCAATCTGCATCGCCTGCCGGAGCTTGAGGTCCAGCGCGCCGAGCGGCTCGTCCAGGAGCAGCGCCCGGGGGTTGTTGACCAGGGCGCGCGCGAGGGCGACCCGCTGCTGCTGGCCGCCCGACATCTCGCGCGGGCGCCGCTTCTCGCGGCCGGTGAGGTCGACGATCTCCAGCATCTCGCCGACCCGGCGCTTGATCTCCTGGTCGGGTACGCGCTTGCGCCGCAGCCCGAACGCCACGTTCTCCCAGACGTTCATGTGCGGGAAGAGCGCGTAGGACTGGAAGACCATGTTCACGTCGCGCTTGTTCGGCGGTACGTCGGTGACGTCCTGCCCGTGCAGCCGTACGGTGCCCCGTGTGGGGTCCTCGAACCCCGCGATCATCCGCATGGTGGTGGTCTTGCCACAGCCCGACGGGCCGAGCATGGAGAAGAACTCGCCTTCGGCGATCGCCAGGCTGACGCCCTTGACGGCCTGTACGACCTCACCGTGCGCTTGGTATTCCTTGACGACCCCGTCGAGTTCGATGGCGGGCACCGGGGAGATGTCGGAGGCGACCGCGGAGGTCGCCTCCTTGCCCGCCTGGATTTCGGTCATTCCAGGCTATCCCTCTTCTATGTCGGCAGCCGCGCGCCGTTTTCGTGCGTAGGTGCTGCCGCGATGATCATTCACCGATGTAGTGCATGACGTGCTTGACCCGGGTGTAGTCGTGCAGGCCGAAGACCGACAGGTCCTTGCCGTAGCCCGAGTGCTTGAATCCGCCGTGCGGCATCTCCGAGACGAACGGGATGTGGGTGTTCACCCAGACCACGCCGAAGTCGAGCCGCCGGGACATGCGCATCGCACGGCCGTGGTCGGAGGTCCACACCGAGGCCGACAGGCCGTACTTGACGTCGTTGGCCTTGGTGACGGCCTCGGCCTCGTCGGAGAAGGTCTGGACCGTGATGACCGGCCCGAAGACCTCGGTCTGGATCATCTCGTCGTCCTGCTTGAGGCCGTCGACGACGGTCGGCTCGAACAGGTAGCCCTTCTCGCCGACGCGCTTGCCGCCGGTGACGACCTTCGCGTGGCCGGGCACTCTTTCGAGGAAGCCCTCGACCCGGGCGAGCTGGTTCTCGTTGTTGAGCGGGCCGTAGTAGGCGTCCTCGGTGTCCAGGCCACCGGTCTTGGTCGCCGCCGCCGCCTCGGCCAGCGCCGCCACGAAGGGCTCGTGGATGCTCTCGTGCACGAGGACCCTGCAGGCGGCGGTGCAGTCCTGCCCCGCGTTGTACAGGCCGGCTCCCGCGATCGCCTCGGCGACGGCGCCGATGTTCTTGACGTCGTCGAACACGACGACCGGCGCCTTGCCTCCGAGCTCCAGGTGGACCCGCTTGAGGTCCTCGGCCGCGGACTTGGCGACCTGCACGCCCGCGCCCACCGAGCCGGTGATCGCGACCATGGACGCGGACGGGTGGCCGACGACCCTGGCGCCGGTCTCCCGGTCGCCGACGACGACGTTGAACACGCCCGCCGGAAGGATCTCCCCCATGATCTCGGCCAGCTTGACCGTGGAGACCGGGGTGGTGTCGGACGGCTTGAGCACGACCGTGTTGCCGGCGGCCAGCGCCGGGGCGATCTTCCAGACCGCCATCATCATGGGGTAGTTCCAGGGAGTGACCTGGCCCACGACGCCGATCGGCTCGTGCCGGATCACCGAGGTGTGGTCGGCGAGGAACTCACCGGAGGTGGGGCCCTCCAGCGTGCGCGCGGCGCCCGCGAAGAAGCGGAAGTGGTCGGCGGCGGGCGGGATCTCGTCCTCCGCCATGCGCGCACGGGGCTTGCCCGTATTGAGGCACTCCGCCTCGACAAGCTCCTCGCCGCGTGCTTCGATGGCGTCAGCGATCTTCAACAGGTAACCGGCACGTTCGCCCGGCGTAGTCTGCCCCCACGACTCGAAGGCGGCGACCGCCGCGGCGTAGGCTGCGTCGACGTCCTCTTGGCCGGAGACAGGCGCCTGGAGGTAGACCTCCCCGGTGCTCGGATCGATCACATCGGAGAACTGGCCGCTCCTGGCGTCCGCAAGCTCACCGTTGATGAAGTTCTGCAGACGGGTGGTCAACGTTGACCTCCTCGTGAGGTGGCTGAGTTGTCGCGACTCTGACAGAGGTCAGGCGGGACGACAAGGGATTTCGTCGCGAATATATCAAATTGCTACGAAATCGCTTGACAGAGGATGATGAACTGACAACATGTCGCACCAGGACGGCAACACGGCGGGAACGCCTCCGTAATCAGTTTGCGGTAGGCGACGGAGTGCCTGGTCCGCCGGCCTGGACGGGGTGCGCCCGCCGAGGCCGGCAGGGTGTTAGGGAGGACGCACGGAGATGACGACGCCGCCGAAGGCCCGACGGGACAACAACCACGACGCCAGGCCGGGTCCGGTGGTTCTGGACGAGATCTCCAAGCAGATCATCGAGCAGCTTCAGGCGGACGGGCGCAAGCCGTACGCCGCCATAGGAAAAGCCGTCGGACTGTCCGAGGCGGCGGTGCGCCAGCGCGTGCAGCGCCTGCTGGACGCCGGCGTGATGCAGATCGTCGCCGTCACCGATCCGCTCACGCTGGGCTTCCCCCGGCAGGCGATGATCGGCATCAAGTGCGAGGGCGACCTCGAGACCGTCGCCGACAAGCTGGCCTCCATCGACGAGATCGACTACGTCGTCCTCACCGCGGGGTCGCTCGACATCATGGTGGAGGTCGTCTGCGAGGGTGACAACCACCTCCTGGAGATCCTCGGCAAGATCCGGGCCATCCCCACCGTCCGGGCGACCGAGACGTTCGTCTACCTCAAACTGCGCAAGCAGACCTACTCATGGGGCACCCGCTGATCGGATGCCCGGCGGCGTTCCCCGCCGCGCGGGCACCGCGGTAGACAGGTCAGACGGGCTGCTCCTGCCCCGCGACCAGGGCGCCTTTGCGGTCGAGGACATCGGCGATCTCGGCGAGGAAGGCGTCCACCTGGGCCACGGCGTAGCCGGTCTTGAACACCACGGTGGAGAAGGTCGCCTTCCCGACCTGGTCGGCGGTGAGCGGGTGATCGGTCGTCCCGCGCAGGGTCGCGACGATCCGGTCGAGGAACACGTCGACCTCGTCCTCGTTGTAGCCGGCCCCGAGCCGCCCGGGGCGGAACAGGACCCGTTCGACCCGCACCGCCTGCGTCTCCAGCCAGGCCGCCATCAGGGCCTCCGCGACGGGCTGCTGCCCATTCGGGGCCTCCGGCGTCTTGGATCCGCCCGGCGACTCGCCGAGCCCCGGCAGCGTGGGCGCCTCGTCGTCCTCCTCCACCGGTTCTTCCGTGGAGTCCTGCGGCGCCACCTGGTGGAGTCCACCCCTCACCGGCTCGCGCACGCCCGCTACCCACTCCCCCGGGACATCTACCGGCAGCGGCTGTGCGGGGTCCCCGAACCCCTCCGCCACCGGGCTTCCCAGAACGCCGCCGGATCGCTCCATCACCGGTGCGGGCTGGGGAAACGCGGAAGCCGTAGCGCCACGGGTCTCGACCGCGACCACAAAGGCGTCCAGCGCGTAGTCGACGGCCACCTCGTTGTAGCCGCCGAGTTTCGTGGCGAAGCGCGCCATTCGGATCTCGTCGGCCGTGACCGGGGCACCCTCCAGCAGCCCTCGCCCCAGCGTCGCCTCGATGCGCACGATCAGCGCGTCGACCTGGTCGGGGTCGTATCCGGTCCGCACCCCCAGCACTCGTGGAAAGCGGTTCACGCCTTATCCTCCCGGTTCACACCCCCGCATTTATTACTCTTCTTTACCATTCTGAGGGGATGACATGGGGAAATCCAGACTGTTACCCATTCCCCGGTAGGCTTCCGAACCTATGCGGCTTGCCAACCTCTCCTACCGCTACGCCCGCCGCGCCCCCTGGGTCCTGCACGAAGTGGACCTGGACCTGCCCCCGGGCACGGTCGCCGAGGTGACGGGGCGCAATGGCGCGGGCAAGTCGACGTTGCTGAGGCTGCTGGCCGGCACCGCGCGTCCGAGCCGGGGATCGGTCTCCGGCCGTCCCGCGGTCGTCGGGTACGCGCCCGAGATCTTCCCGGTGGAGCAGCCGTTCACGGTCTCCGCGTACCTGTCCCACATGGCCGCCGTCCGGGGGACCGAGGCGACCTCGATGGAGCGGTGGGTCGACCGCCTGGGCATGGCCGCGCTCCTCGACGTGCCGCTCGGCGACCTGTCCAAGGGCAGCGCCCACAAGGTCGGGCTCGCCCAGGCCCTGCTCGTCCCGCCCGGCCTGCTGATCCTCGACGAGCCGTTCTCCGGCCTGGACGAGCAGACCCGTGCGGAGCTTCCCCGCGTCATCGACGAGGTCGCGGCGGCCGGCGGCATCGTCGTGGTCAGCGACCACCAGAACGGCCTCACGGCTCACCCCGGCGTCACCCACCTGAGGGTCGAGAACGGCACCGTCCGCGCGGTGGCCTTGGCCGGGATACAGGACCTGGCGCGGGACGGATCCCCCGGCGACGCCCCGGCACGATCGATCATCGAGGTGCTGGTGGACGCCGGCGACGCCGAGGCGGTCGCGCGGAAGCTCCAGGCCGAGGGTTACGAGGCCAGGATCCGAGGAGAGGCGCGATGAGGCCCACGGCGTTGCTCGCAGGGTTCAAGATCTCGGCGTACCTGAGGTCCCACCGCATCGTGCAGCCGTTCGTGGGGCTGCTGGCCGTCATGATCATCCTGTACTCCTCCCGCGTGGCCCCGGGCCAGGAGCTTCCCTCGTACGGCGACTCGGCGGCGCTGCTCGTCCCCGTCTTCGCGTGGGCGACCAGAGGACTGCTCGACACCGAGCCGGACGTGCAGCGACTGATCTCCATCACTGCGGCGGGGCGGCCCGGCCGCGAGGTGGCGGCCGGCCTCGCCGCTTCGGCGCTCGTCAGCGCGGGCCTGGCCTTCCTCGCCCTCGTGCTGCCGCCGGCCATCGGCTTCCAGGCGGTGCCCGGCACGGCGGTGCTGCTCGGCGGTCTGGCCCTGCACGTGCTCTCGGTGCTCACCGGCATCGCCCTCGGTGCGCTCTCCAGCCGTCCCATCCTGCCGGACGCGGCGACCTCGGCGCTGACGATGCTCGGAGGCTACGTCGCCATCTTGCTGCTCAGCCTCGCGCCCATCACCTGGCTCACGGTCCCGATCATCAGCTGGATGCGCGCGGCCGGACAGGACGCCTTCCTGAGCCGGTCGCTTCCGGGCCTCGCGACCGTGACCGTCTTCTGGTGCGCGCTGGCCCTCGTCACCTACATCCGGCTCCGCCGCACACGGCCATAGCCGGTCCTGTCACCCCCGTACGGGCTACTCACCTCGCAAGCTTTCGGCGCCGCGGCGGGCGAGGGCGTCGGCGCGTTCGTTCCCGGGGTGCCCGGCGTGGCCCTTGACCCAGAGCCACTCCACCTCGTGGCCGGCGGTGGCCGCCTCCAGCCGCTGCCACAGGTCGGCGTTCTTGACCGGCTGCCTGGCGGCCGTCTTCCAGCCGTTGCGCTTCCAGCCGTGCACCCACTTGGTGATGCCGTTGCGGACGTACTGGCTGTCGGTGTGCAGGCGTACGGTCACCGGACGCGTCAGGCTTTCCAGCGCCTTGATGGCGGCCATCAGCTCCATACGATTGTTGGTGGTCTGCGCCTCGCCGCCGTAGATCTCTTTCTCCGTGCCGCCATAACGCAGCACGGCACCCCACCCACCCGGGCCCGGATTGCCGCTGCACGCGCCGTCGGTGTAGATGTCCACGGCCTTTCCGGCCGCCTTCTCCTGATCCTGCACAGCCGTCATGCGCTCCTGCCCATCGGTCTCACGGTCGGCATCAGTCCTACCATTCCATCCGCCCGCGCCAGGATTCCCTCCACACCACCGACCGGCCACGCCGCGCCTGGCCCCCCGCCAGCACCTCCACGACGCGGTTCAACCACGACTTGCAGCCTGGACGTGCAGGAGAAATCCAGCCGCTTGCTCCCAACAGGGTGGGCTGCCCGATTGGTGTGATCACTTGCTTCGCGTGGGGTTACGGTACGACTTTCGGCGCCATCGGTGCTGGTCAGAATCCATGAGAGATGGGTGATGCACTCAGCGGACGGGGGATTGAGCTGTTCCGGGGTACAGCGTCATATTGGTCTCCAGCGCCCCTGCCACGCGAACTTTCGCGGGAACGCGGACAGGGGCGCCCCGCCTGGCACGGCTTCACCGTGCTGTACGGCCTGTTGATAACCGCCTGCCGTCCTGCCATGCCGGTTACGATGCAATGGCTTCTGCTCTGGAATCTCTACCCGCGAGGAGACCAGGCAAATGGGGGAATTTGTCGGCATAAATCCGCAAGGCGCCCAAAATCTGCTTTCCGCCATGGGCGAAACTGTCCAGCGCGCCGCGGCATTGAAGCCGTATCTGTCCGCGTCGATTGCCGAAGCGGATGACGACTGGCCCGCCGGCCCCGGAACCGAGGTACTCGACCGGTGCTGGCAGTTTCTCACCGCCGCGATGCGCGATCTGAACTGGCGCACTCAGACGATCCAGCGAGTCGAGACCGCCTCACAGCAGCACGGGGTGAAGGGCGCGGAGTTCGTCTTTCCCAGCGCCGAGTCCGCACATGCCTCCGGAGTCATCGCGGGTGACGCGGTGAAAGCGGCCTGGACTGCTTATCAGACGGATCCCAGCCTGGTGAACTGGCGCGGCCTTCAGTCCGCTCTAGCGGATCGACAAGGCAAGACGACCGATACCGAGTACGCGGCGGGACTGCTCGCGCAGTTGGGCCCCTCAGCGTTCACCGGTATTCTCCGGGCCGAAAGCAGGAAGCACCAGAACAGCCGTTCCGGCTACAGCCCAGCGGACCTGGCAAGGGCGAAGAACGACCTCGGCCCACTGGCGGAGGCGTTCGCCGCAGCCGACTCGACCGGCAAGGCCCCCGCCAATCTGCGGGCTCGACTCCTCGACCACAGCCCGATGGACGACCTGGCCGCCCTGCTCGCGCTGGCTCCCCAGTCACCCGCCTTCGTAGTGGCGGCAGGGACCAAACTCGCCAAGTCGAGCGGGCACAGAAGTCCGGACCCGGACTGGAACACCCACTGGCTCGTCAAGGCACTGAACAAGGACCTCGCTGCCACCCAGCAACTGCTGGCCACCGGCGACAACGCGGCACTGCTCTTACGTCCCGAGGTCGTCAAGGGCACGGGCGCCCCGGGCTTCGAGAACATGCTCGCCGACACCCTGGACAAGGCCCTCGCCCCCGGCGCCGGCGACGACAACCTCCGCCGAGACGCGTGGATCGCCACCATCAAGGTCTTCAGCAATCACTCCGCCTGGCCCTCCTTCGTGCCTTCTCTGCGCGAAGGGAAACTCACCACAGCTTCACCCGTGGGCCAAGTCCTCGCCCGGCACCTACACCAGTATTTTCCCGAGCTCGCGGATGTCTGGATGGACAGGAAGGATGCGACGCAAGGCTCTGGATTGGCCTGGAAGGGACTGACCGCCGATCAGGTGAGCTCATTTCTCGGTGGCCTGCTGCGTGACCCCGCAGCGTTACCGATTTTGGAAAAAAACTACCGGGCCTTCGTTGGCGGTCTGAATCTTGGAAAGGTCAATCCATTTGGTGACGCACCCACCGAAGAAGAGAGGGAAGCACAACGAACCAACTTCCTTAATAGCGCGAAGAAAGCCGGTGGACTCGCGTCACTGTTCATAAGCGGCCTTCATGAGGCCGACCTCAGCGCGGAGGAGGCACGCGGCTTGTACGCGCAAGTCTTGATGTTCCCCCTTGACATGGCAGCGGGCGCGGTCGCAGGTCAGATGGGCGGCAAACTCGTCGTGGAGACCGCTATCGGTAAGGCGTTCGACATCGCCATTAAGGGGCCAGCCCAAGACCTTGTTGAGCAACTCTGGGACCTGGCACCGCCAGGCGAGGCATCCAATCTCTCAGATCAGCTGCTCAAAGTCCAGATGGATGCACTAGACCAGTCTTTGCGAGAACACCACGTGGGCACTTTGAGCGAGAGCGACAAAGAGTACCTTCAGTTCACGTTCAAGGGCATGCTATACGATGCTCTACATCACGCCCTCGAAGAGAGGGACGGGTGAACCATGACGAATTCAGGAGAGTCGCAACGGATAGCCGACGAAAGAGAGCTCCTCGCCCACCGATTCGACAGTTACGCGAGAGACCTCGAGACGTTTTTCGCTCGAATCAAGACGGGCTCGGTCGATGGCGGAGACGTTTGGACGGGGCCGGCAGCCGAGCGCTTCGTTGGCGATCTGGCCCAACGGCAAGCCGACATTGAGCGGCTCATCAGTCAATGTCGCGCCGCTGCCACGAACCTGCGGCGCAGCGCAGACCAGATGAGGCGGCAGGCACAATAGGCGACACTCCTCCACTCTAGAGAGTTTACTTAGGGAAACATTCAGTTTTACCGATGATAACAATGTTAGGTTGGCCGTCCTGGGCGGTGATGGTGAAGAGGATGCCCGGAGGATTCTTGTGCAGCATACGCACACTACGACCGGGCTGGCCGGCGCCGCTCGCCGACGTATCCTGCAGGTACCCCCTCTGGCGTAGCTCCGAGTCCAGCGTCAGAGCTGCGAGATCGGGCAGCATGGCCGGAAACAGTTTGCTGCTGGGGAAGGCACCTACGATCTTGTATACACTTCGCCTGGTGCCCTCCTGACAATCTGAGCTGTCGGCCATATTTGTAATTCTCTTGTCATGGATGTAATCAAGTCGGCTCATAGCACCCCCGTCCTCGTTCAGAACGCGAGAGGCTTCGTCGAAGGTTGAGTCGCTGCTACACGCGGAGAGCAAGAGGACCACCAAGGCGCACACCGCGACAGGTCGCATTCTGACGACTCTACCGACCAGTCGTGCCGTGTGGGGAGTCACACGACCGGAACGTGACCGGCGTCGCTCGAGAGGGAGGGGCTGGGAGTTTGAGTCGCGGCCCGTTCGCATTGTCACAGCCAATGTGGCAGGCGTGCTCATGACGCTTTATGCCGCACATGATCACGCCTGTCTGATGGCCGACGGAGGCACTCGCTGTCGACAATCTTCCGTCATGGCACAGACGGGCTACTCGCTTCATGCGTCGGCACGAGGCAGTCGGTCTTGCCGATGATCTCGACGTTGGGCACCGACGACCGCATGACCAGCGTGACGGTCAGGCCGGGCTTCTTCTTGCGCCACACCCCGACCCTGCGGCCGGATTGGACCGAACTGGTGCTGTGGTCAAGCTCGTATCCCAGGCCCAGGAGCGCGTATCCGAAGGGTAGCCCAGCCAGATCGACCTGTTTCTTCGCACTGATCGCTTTGCTTGTCCCCAGATCGCCGATGAACCGGTAGGAGCGACGAGCTGTGCCCTCCGGGCATGCGATGGGGTCGTCACCATCCTTGCCGGTCTCGTCAGTGACCCTCTTGTTCTCCAGATAGTGGAAGGTCGCCAGCTCGTTGCCGTCCTTGGCGAGTATCCGGGCGGCTTCGTCGAGAGTGGCGGGGCTGTCGCATGCGGCGGTGGGCAGCAGCAGGAGAGCACACACCGCGACACGAGGCACTCTCATAGCCCTGCCGATCGCCCATGCCCGTGGGGAGTCGTACGCCCGGGTGACACTCGGCCAGTATCCGAGCGACAGCGGGGTCCGGCCGGTTTCGCGGCCGACATCGTGGCCGGCACTCTTCCGCATGCGAGCAGAGCCCTTCATCGTGACGGATGGACTTCGGTGATGAGCTGCTCGTGAGCTTTGAAGACGTCCGTTCCACCCGCATCATGCGATCTTTACCTCCGCCGGAGACACTTGTTACCCGGGCAAAGGAAAGCGGTACGGCTTGCGAGTGCCTGCTTTCTGATTTGCCGCCACGAATAGCGGCAATGCTCACATTTCGGATATTTGCCGCAGGGTGCACGGGCAGTCGGCTCATCGGCGTGGCACCGCGCATCGTGCCGTCATTGAGCCACCTGGGCGCGACCTTTCGCCCCATGTCCAGATGGCACGCGAGTAACGGTCAGGCATTTATTGCTTGTCCGTAAATCCCAGAGTGTGGAGTTCCTCGTCCAGGTCGCGGACATGGGTGTAGGTGGACCAGGGCTGGAGTTGGCGGCGAGCGCTGCGGAGGCTATGGATGAGACGGGCCGAGCTGTGCACGGCCATGACCGAGGCGGCCTCACTGAGCTTGGCCGCCGCTTCGGGTATCTCCCGCTTCTGGATAAGGGCGTTGCCGTGATGGATCAGGCCGAATGCCTGTTCCCGGCTGTAGGTTTCGCCGGGAAGGCTGTCGAGCTGGGCGGTGACGGTGGTGATGGTCGCGTCGGGGCGGCGCAGCGCGTTGAAACAGAAGCAGGAGCTTCCTTCTAGGGCGGACGACTCGGTGATCCAGTAGAGGTAGGGAGGGTCGGCCGGGGTCGGCTTCTGTGCTTCGTTACGGGCGGTTTCCAGCAGCCGGAGACTAGGCGTCGGCCGTCCGTCGAGTGCCAGTGCCCAGGACTCGACGATGTTGGTCCTCGCGCGGAGCAGGTGGCTCGGGCTGCGCCTCGCCCAGCCCTGGGCCGCGAACGCGTGGTCGAAGGCCTTGGCGGGCAGGCCCTGGAAGCTCGCCATGTCACTCAGCCAATGGTGGACGTAGGCGAGCAGCGTGGCATTCCCGATCTCCAGAGCGGCTTCCAACGAGTTCTCGAACCGCTTCGTGGCCGCCTGGTAGTCCGCCAGGTCGTAGTGGAGATATCCCGAAAGCTGCGACAGCTCGGCATAGACCCCGATCAGGCGATCACGCAAGGCGGGCAGCAGTGATTCCCGACGCAGGAGTCGTGTGACCAGGTCACGCTGAGCGTCGACCACTGGCAGCACTGTCTTGGGGCCGAGGGCGTCGTCGAGACGGCGGCACTGGGCGGTGAGCTTCTCGATCGTGGCGACGGCGGCGGCATCGACCCGGCCCTCGGCACGGCCAGCCCGTGCGAGCCGTACCTCCTCCTCGGGGGTGAGATGGCGGAGCAACGCCAGTGCTGGCATGCCGCCGAGGGTCAGGGCCAGTTCGATCAGCAGATCGCGGCGCTTCACGTCGGCCTCCTCGGCGCCGAGCGCTCTCAGCAGGTCGGCGCACTCCTCAGGCTGCAGCCCCGTTCGGGCTTCCCGCGACTGGGCTAACCAGGCGGGGGTCTCCTTCATGCTGGCACAAGAAGAGCCCGCTGCCGAGGGGCGATGATAGTGCCTGTCCCAGTGCCGGAAGTCGGCACGGTCGAGGGCTTCCCGGTCGAGCGGGCAGTAGGTGCCGTAGTCGCTGTCGCTGACCAGCTGGCGGGCGCTCGTCTGATAGATGCGGGCCAAGGTGGTGAGGGCTCGCAGCGGAGGTTTGCGCCCGGCCCTCGGGTGGAGCTCGTAGTCGTAGAGACGGGCGTCCCGCAGGCTCGCGGCTCCGGCGGGGTCGAGGTCGTTGAAGGCGTTGACGACCTCGGAAACCGTGCGGCCCTGCGCGAAGCGGTAGAGCCGGAGCGGGCTGACCTGGTGGTCAAGGGCGAGGACGGCGGCGATCTGCTCGTAGGTGAACCCCTTGGCACGCAGAATGTCACTGCGCCGCCGCGCGCTGAGCAGGACGCGGTATCCCTCGCCGGTCATGCTGTCCCCCCTCCTAAGTGATCGCATCCCAGCCGAGACCAGCGACGCGATCAAGCTCCAATCTTTCACTGATTGTAGCCATGTCATTACTTAGCATGGGCAAGCTCTGGTCCGGACGGCAGCTTCCTGACCAGTTCCCTCCCCCGTCTGTTCCTTTAGGTGGTGCCCCTCGAACGCCAGCGAGGAAGACGTCGACCCCGCAGCGGTCCGGCCCTCGTCGCGGGCGCGGCCGGAGCGCGCCACGGCTCCCCGAGCACGGCCAGTTGGTGGATCGCGCCGCACGGGTCCGCAGGGTTCCAGCAGGCCATGGCCGGTTTCCACAGGCCGGAGCCTCAGAGGGAGACCGATCTCTGTTCCGGCACTGGGGGGCGGCAGGCGGGGCTGATCGGGCCACAGTGCTGGACGGTGCGGGATCAGCCCGCCGTTCAACCCACATGGAGGTGGCCTACGTGGCCGATCGAACCATAGACGCCGAGGCCGGCCACGATGCGGTGGCCACTGCCTCCGGGCACCGTGCCCCCGAGTTGGTGGCCGCTGGGCGGGACACCGCTTCGTCAAGCCATCCGGCGCGCAGGCTTCACGAGCATCTGACCGGCAGGATGGTGTGGCGCCGGGTCTTCCCCGGTCTCGTCGAGCAGGCGCCCAGGGCACGAGCCTTGGTGAGGTGCCTGCTGGCGGACACGTGCTGGGCGGACGACGCCGTGTTCGTAACAGCAGAGTTGATCAACAACGCGCTCTTGCACACGCGGTCGGGCCGGCCCGGCGGGTACTTCGTCGTCGAGTTGATCCGTCAGCCGAGCAGTGTGCGCATCGGAGTGTACGACCTGGGCGGGGGCGGCTCTCCGGACGTCGCCGGCGCTGTCGAAAAGGCTGGGCCGGGCGGACACCCAGCTCTCGGAACCGCCCCGGACCCGAACACGGAGATCACCTGGGATCTGCCCGAGGATGGACGAGGGCTGATGACCGTACGGCGGCTCGCCTGGCGCGTCGGCTGCGACGGCGACCCCGCCGCGGGCCATCTTGTGTGGGCGGTGCTCACCGACGCGGAGCCCCTGCCATGAGGACTGGGCGTTTACCGCACGAGGGGACGGCTGAACCGAGCCGTTATGAGCAGTGGGTCCGGGCGGGGCTGAGCCGCCTTCGCGCCGACTTCCCCGATCACGGCTTCCTGGTGATCGGTCACGGGTGGTACGCACTACGAGGGCGCGGCACGATCATCGTGTCGTCGGGACCGGACGAGCTGCGCCGAGCGCTGGCGTCCAGCCGACATTTCGGCTGATGCGGACATGCCACCAATATCTTGACTTCGTCCACGCATAAGCCGGGGTCACAGGAAGTAGCTTCCCGCCGTGCCGCTAGGAGCTTGGAATAAGTTCAAGAGCCGAAACCTGTTCCGTCGGCAGGAGTATGCCCATGGAGAGCTCGGATGGCCGGGTTCTGGTCATTGTTGTCATTGCGACGGTTCTGTTCGTCGTGGGGCGGCGCTTTCAGCGGACGGTAGACACGTGGACGGGTTGGGGGAAGGCGGTGAAGACCGCCGCGGAGGCGTCGGCGAAGATCCCGGACGCAAAGTCCGCGGCGTGGGCGGCGTTACGGCGCATGGTCGTGATCGGCGCCGCGACCCTCGCCCTGCTGGCGTTGATCGCGAACGCGTTCCGTTACATCTGAGACCATCGCCCGACTACGTCCGCGACCGTCGCTCAACGCGGCACACCGCCGGTGCGAAAGTCGTGGCGGCGGCGGCCGGTCGGCTACGCCTCGGGAGCGGCGGCGAGCTGGCCGCAGGCGCCCTCGATCTCGCGGCCCCGGGTGTCGCGTACGGTGACCGCCACCCCGTGGGACTCCAGGCGGCGGACGAAGGCACGCTCGTCCTCGGGTCGTGAGGCCGTCCACTTGGAGCCGGGGGTCGGGTTGAGCGGGATCAGGTTGACGTGCACCAGCTTGCCCTTGATCAGCCGGCCCAGCAGGTCGGCCCGCCACTCCTGGTCGTTGATGTCCTTGATCAGGGCGTACTCGATCGAGACGCGCCGCTTGGTCTTCGCCGAGTAGTTCCAGGCCGCGTCCAGCACCTCGCCGACCTTCCAGCGGGTGTTGACGGGGACCAGCGTGTCGCGCAGCTCGTCGTCGGGCGCGTGCAGGGAGACGGCCAGCGTCACCGGGAGCCCCTCGTTGGACAGCTTCTCGATCGCCGGGACCAGGCCGACCGTGGAGACCGTGACGCCTCTGGCGGAGATGCCGAGACCCTCGGGGGCGGGGTCCACGATGCGGCGAACGGCGCCGATCACGGCCTTGTAGTTGGCCAGCGGCTCGCCCATGCCCATGAAGACGATGTTGCTCACCCGTCCGGGGCCGCCGGGGACCTCGTCACGGGCCAGCGCGCGGGCGCCCGCGACGACCTGCTCGACGATCTCGGCCGTCGACATGTTGCGGGTCAGCCCGGCCTGTCCGGTGGCGCAGAAGGGGCAGTTCATGCCGCATCCGGCCTGGGAGGACACGCACATTGTCACGCGGTCGGGGTAGCGCATCAGCACCGACTCGACCAGCGCGCCGTCGAAGAGCCGCCACAGGTTCTTGCGGGTGGTGCCGTCGTCGCAGGTGATCTCGCGGACCGAGGTCAGCAGGCTGGGCATCAGCTGCGTCACCAGCTGGTCACGCGACGCGGCCGGAAGATCGGTCATGTGCTCGGGCTCGGTGGTCAGCCGCTCGAAGTAGTGCCGGGACAGCTGGTCGGCGCGGAAGGGCTTCTCACCCAGTTCCACGACGGCCGCGCGGCGCTCCGCCATCGACAGGTCGGCCAGGTGACGCGACGGCTTGGCCCGTCGGGGGGCGACAAAGGTTAGCTCGGCGGACATGTCCTTCTCTTAACGGTTTGCCGGAAGCTGCACTGGACAGCCATTCCGTGTGATCTATTGCGATCCTCGGCCGAACGGGGAGACGTCCACCGGAAAGGCGGATGAGCGTTGGGCACCACCGATGTCGTTCTCACCGACACCAGCCCCTACGGCAGTCGCGCGGTAACCGTCGAATACGACGGGGTGTCTTCGGTAGCTTACCTGCGCGACGCCGAAGGCGGGATCCACGGAGCCGTGTGGCTCGCCAACCATGTGCAGGCGCCACCTTCCGTCGATCTTGGCCGGATCGGTACCGGCCAGGCCCCCGTGATGCCCGTCGCGAACACCCGCGCCCCCGAGGGCACGCCGCCGTTCACGGCCGGCGAGCTCGCGGTGCTGTGGTTCGAGGAGGGCGACGGTGCCGCCCTGTACCGGAACGGCGAGCTCCTGGCCGTCATTCCCGGCTGGTCGGATCTTGAGCGCGGGATGCCCGGCTACGCCAAAGACGCCGTCGGGGAGTCCCCGTTCGCCTGGTCCCTCGACGAGGCGCTCGAAGGGCTCGCGCCGAGGATCGCCAAGGCCCGGTCGTACTGGGAGTGGCGGCACGGCGACGGGTCCTGGCCCTCGTTCCAGCAGTTCGTGATGAGCCACCTGGACGCCAGGGTCGGCCCGGCCGCGAGGTACTGGGACATCGGCGGCGACCGGCTGCCGACCGTGGGCATCACCGAGCGCCCCCACAACGGCTACACGATGCTCTCGACCGTCGGGATGAGCTGCCAGCGCATGCCCACGGTGGAGCAGTACATCGAGCGGCCGGACACCTACGCCCGCATTGAGCTGGCCATCGCCACGCGCGGGGAGGCGACGGAGGCGGCGCGGCTGTTCCTCTGGCTGGCACGCTACCCGTGGCACTCGGTCACCTGGCTGGGGCACGGCCACACCGCCCGCTGGTACCGGGAGCCGGCGACCTTCCCGCTCGGCCCGAGCTACCACGGGGCGCTGATGCTCGACTCGGTGCCGGGCTTACCCGATCTTTCCGGCTTCGCCTTGGGCGGCGACGAGGTCCGATGGCTCTGGCTGGTGCCCGTCACCGATCAGGAGCTCCAGATCGCCGCCGACCAGGGCCACCAGGCCCTCTCCCTCTCCGGGCGTATCCCCTGACACCCCCGGCGGAGCTCACATAGGTACGAAGACCGCCAGGAGCAGCCAGACCGGTACGAGAGTGGCCAGCAACGAGTCGAGGCGGTCCATCAGGCCGCCATGGCCCGGGAGCAGGTTGCCCATGTCCTTGATGCCGAGATCACGCTTGATGACCGACTCGACCAGATCGCCGAGGGTGGCGCACATGGCCACCACCACACCGACCACGGCACCCTGCCAGAACTGGCCCTCCAGCAGGTATCGCACGAGCAGCGCGCCGCAGAGGACGCAGGCCAGCACCGACCCGGCGAACCCCTCCCAGGTCTTCTTGGGACTGATGGCCGACATCTGGTGCCTGCCGAACAGGATCCCCGCGAAGTAGCCCCCGATGTCGCTGCACACGGTGACGGCGATGAAGATGACCACCCGGTCGGCCCCGTCGGGCTTGGACAGCATCAGCGGGACGAACCCGGCGATCAACGCGGGATACACCGATGTCAGGACGCTCGCCGCGGCGTCACGGACGTACCCCTCCTGGCCCTGGAACATCCGCTGGGTGAGCAGGGTCAGCACGGTCAGCGTGAAGGCGCCCAGCAGCCAGATCGGGCCGCCCCAGTAAGCGCCGGCGACCATGGCGACGAACCCCGCCAGCACCAGCCGCACCGGCACGCGCATGTCGCGGACGGCGAACGCGCGGACCATCTCGACGACGCCGATGCCGACCGCCGCCACCAGCACCAGGAGGAACAGCGCCTTGACGGTGTAGAGCGACCCGATGACGGCGGCCCCGAGGGCGACGCCGACGCCGATGGCGGCGGGAAGGTTACGGCCCGTACGGATGCGGCCCGGCTTGGAGGAGGCCGACGGAAGATCGCCCGGCGAGTCCGGACGGCCTTCGGAGCCCGTGAAGCCCTGAGGGCCGGCGGCGCTCTCAACGCCCCCGCCCGCATCTCCGGGCCCCTCGGGCGGACGCTCCTCAGACCAATGGCCTCGGGCCGGCCCGGTACCGTCCGCCGCCGTACCTTCCACAGTGATCCCACTCTCGTACCCGTCAACCACGCTCGGCGGCCCACTCTGCCAGTACCGCCGGGCGGCGGGGAGGGAGCGGGGTGGGCCGGAACGCGGCGAAGGCGCTCCCACTCGCGGCTAACACCGGAGTGGAAGCGCCTCGACCTGACCTGCGACTGCTACCGCGCTCAGACTTCGAGCAGCTCGGATTCCTTGTGCTTCAGCAGCTCGTCGATCTTGGCGACGTGCTTCTGGGTGAGGTCGTCGAGCTCCTTCTCGGCCCTGCGGACCTCATCCTCACCGGCTTCGCCATCCTTGATCATCTTGTCAAGGGTCTCCTTGGCGTGACGGCGGATGTTGCGGACCGAGACCTTGCTGCTCTCGGCCTTGTTCCTCGCGACCTTGATGTACTCCTTGCGGCGCTCCTCCGAAAGCTCGGGGAACACCACGCGGATCACCGCGCCGTCGTTGCCGGGGTTGACCCCGAGGTCGCTGTCACGGATCGCCTTCTCGATGGCGGTCATCGAGCCCTTGTCGTAGGGCTGGAGGATGACCATGCGGGCCTCGGGAACATGGAACGAGGCGAGCTGCTGCACCGGTGTCGGCGACCCGTAGTAGTCGACATTGATCTTGTTGAACATGGAAGGGCTGACCCTGCCGGTGCGGATCGCCGCGAAGTCCTCCTTGGCGACTCCGACCGCCTTGTCCATCTTCTCCTCGGCTTCGAAGAGGGTTTCCTCGATCACAGCGGCTCCCTATTTCCCTGCCGGACTCACCAGCGTGCCGATCTTTTCACCGCGGACCGCCCGCAGAATGTTCCCCTCGCCCATCAGGTCGAAGACGACGATGGGCAGGCCGTTGTCCATGCACAGACTGATCGCCGTGGCGTCCATGACCCCGAGGCCCCGCGTGAGGACCTCGCTGTAGTCAAGTTGGTCGAAGCGTACGGCATCGGGGTTCTTGCGGGGGTCTGAGTCATAGACCCCGTCGACCTGGGTGCCCTTGAGCAGCGCCTCCGCGCCGATCTCCAGAGCGCGCTGGGCGGCACAGGTGTCGGTGGAGAAGAACGGCGAGCCGAGCCCGGCGCCGAAGATGACCACGCGGCCCTTCTCCAGGTGGCGGATCGCGCGCCGGGGCAGAAACGGCTCGGCGACCTGCTGCATCGTGATGGACGTCTGGACGCGCGTCTCGATGCCGCGCTTCTCCAGGAAATCTTGCAGGGCGAGGCAGTTGATCACGGTGCCGAGCATGCCCATGTAGTCGGCCCGGGCGCGGTCCATGCCCCGCTCGGAGAGCGCGGCGCCGCGGAACATGTTGCCGCCTCCGACGACGACCGCGACCTGCACTCCCTCACGCACGGCCTCGGCGACCGAGTCGGCGAGCTTGGCGACCACCACGGGGTCGATGCCCAGCGGCTCGGCGCCCGCGAACGCCTCGCCGGACAGCTTCAACATGACGCGCTTCCACCGGAGCGGCCAGTTGTACGACGAAGCCGCCGACGTAGCGGGTGGTTGGTTCTCCTGCACGACGGCGGCCTCCTCGGCGATGTTTACGAAGCTGGTCAGATCCCTCTTTGGGGCTAAGCCTATGCCTGACCGACCTTGTAACGGGCGAAGCCCAGGACCTTCACGCCCGCCTCGGACGCGACCTTGGCGATCGTCTTCTTGGGGTCCTTGACGAAGGACTGCTCCAGAAGGGTGAAGTCCTTGTACCAGCCGTTGACGCGGCCATCGACGATCTTGCCGATGGCGGCCTCCGGCTTGCCCTCCTCGCGGGTCATCTGCTCGAAGACCGTGCGCTCCTTCTCGACCACGTCGGCCGGGACGGAGTTCGGGCTGAGGTACTTCGGGGCCATCGCGGCGGTGTGCTGGGCGATGTCCTTCGCGACCTCGGGGTTCGGGGTGTCGAGCTGGACCAGGACGCCCACGGTCGGGGGAAGCTGGGGGTCGGTCTTGTGCATGTAGGAGGCGACGTAGCCACCCTCCAGCACGACGAAGCGACGGACCTCGATCTTCTCGCCGAGCGCGGCGTTGGCCTCGTCGAGGTGCTCCTTGACGGTCTTGCCGTCGAGGTCGGACTCAAGCAGGCTCGGCACGTCGGAGGGACGGGCGGCGAGGACGTGGTCGACGACCCGGGCGGCCAGCTCCTGGAAGCGCTCACCCTTCGCGACGAAGTCGGTCTCGCAGTTGAGCTCGAGCAGGGCGCCGAGCGCCTCGCCCTCGTGCTTGACGGCGATCAGGCCGTTGGAGGCGGTGCGCGCCTCGCGCTTGCCGACGTCCTTGGCGCCCTTGACGCGAAGGATGTCGATGGCCTTGTCGAAGTCACCCTCGGACTGCTCAAGCGCCTTCTTGCAGTCCATCATGCCGGCGGCGGTCGCCTCACGAAGCCGCTTGACGTCGGCCATGTTCACGGAAGCCATTGTCTTTTCCTCGTCGAGTCGTCGTGGATCGGGTGGGTGCGCCCTGTTCTGGCACACCCACCCGGAAGAGCCTTGCTTGCCGTACGGGTGGTGCCCGTACGGTCTGGCGCGAGTCTCAGGCCTGCTGCTCGGTGCCCTCGGCGGCCTCGGCCTCGGGGGCGGCGGCCTCGGTGGCCTCGGCGGCGGGGGCGGCCTCCTCCGCGGGGGCCTCCTCGGCGGCGGGCGCCTCGTCGGCGGCGGGCGCCTCGTCGGCGACCGTGGCCTCGGCGACAGAAGCCTCAGCCGCCTCGGCGGCGGGGGCCTCCGGAGCGGCCTCCTCGTCACGGGCCAGCAGCTCGCGCTCCCACTCGGCCAGCGGCTCGGCGACGGCGGCACCGGACGGCTTGTCGTCGCCGCGGTTCGCACCGGCGCGGGACATCAGGCCGTCGGCGACCGCGTCGGCGACCACCCGGGTCAGCAGGCTGACGGCGCGGATCGCGTCGTCGTTGCCCGGGATCGGGTAGTCGACCTCGTCGGGGTCGCAGTTGGTGTCGAGGATCGCGACGACCGGGATGTTGAGCTTGCGGGCCTCGCTGATCCCGATGTGCTCCTTCTTGGTGTCGACGATCCAGACCGCGCTGGGCACGCGGGCCATGTCGCGGATACCGCCGAGGGTGCGCTCCAGCTTGTCCTTCTCGCGGCGGCGCATCAGGAGCTCCTTCTTGGTGAGCCCGGAGCCTGCCACGTTGTCGAAGTCGAGCTCCTCGAGCTCCTTCAGGCGCTGAAGCCTCTTGTGCACGGTGGAGAAGTTGGTGAGCATGCCACCCAGCCAGCGCTGGTTGACGTACGGCATGCCGACCCGCGCGGCCTGCTCGGCGATGGCCTCCTGGGCCTGCTTCTTGGTGCCGATGAACAGGATGGTGCCGCCGTGGGCGACGGTCTCCTTGATGAAGTCGTAGGCGCGGTCGATGAAGGCCAGCGACTTCTGCAGGTCGATGATGTAGATGCCGTTGCGCTCGGTGAGGATGAAGCGCTTCATCTTCGGGTTCCAGCGACGGGTCTGGTGCCCGAAGTGAACACCGCTTTCAAGCATCTGTCGCATGGTGACGACGGGGGCCATGAGTATGGTCCTCCTGGGTAGAGCGCCGTGAAGGCGCGTGCCTCGGTTGTATGCGGGAGCCTGCGGCGCCCGCCCTGACGCCCTGAGTCGTCCCATCCGGATCAGGACCCGGACCGAGAGGACGATTCGCCTGTGGGCGTGCGAAGTCGGCCCGTCTGACGAGCCACAAAAAAGTGTACCCGGAACCCGGCAACGCCCAGCCCACCGGGCAAGCTTCCTTACCGCCGCCGCCCGCGGGCCCGCTGGAGACTACGCCGGTGGCGGGGGAAGATCTGGATGATCCCCTGGACCAGGCGGGCGTCCGGCGGCGCGTCCTCCTTTCGATCGCGTCTTGGCCAGGTAGGGCTCCAGGATCTCGGTCACCCGCTTGCCCAGCTTGTACGTCCTGTTCGCCGTTAAGACGCTCGGGCTACCCGTCGGAGTGGTCGGGCTGCTGACGGCCTCCTTCGGTGCCGGCGGCCTCATCGGCGCGACCGTCGCACCCCGGCTCGTCGGCCGCTTCACCGAGAACCGGGTCCTGCTGGGGAGCGTCGTCGTCTTCCCACTGGCATTCGTGGCGCTGGCCTCGGCACACGGGTCGCCCTCGGTGCTGGTCCCGCTGCTGGTGGTCGCCTACGTGATCACCGGCGTCGCCACGGTGATGTTCAGCGTCTGCTACGGGACCATCCAGCTCAGGGAGTCCCCGCCCGAGATGGTCGGCCGGGTCAACGCCATCATAACGGTCGCCACCATGGGGATCATGACGCTCGGCGGCATCGCGGGCGGGGTGCTCGGCGAGGTCATCGGCCTGCGCCCCACCCTGTGGACCTGCACCGCCCTCATCCTGCCCGCGATCCTCCTCGTCTGGTGCTCCCCCCATCCGGTCGTCCGGTTCTGCCTCACTCCGGCGCGGGGTCAGGGTCTAGTAGGTCCACGCCGCCGGGTGCTCTCCCCGGCGCGGCGGCGGTGAGCCCCAGGACGGCCTGACGCCACCGATCTTCCCCGGGACCCTCACGTAGGTCAGCCTCCCGAACGGGCTCTCGATCTCTACCAGTAGATCGTCCACTTCCGGCTCGGACCGAACCGTGCCGTCGACACGGCCAAGCCCGTCCAGCCACAGAGCGGTGCGGGCCAGAGCCACTTCGACCTGCCAGGAACCCCCCTCGGCCTCCCTCCGCAGCAGCCCGGCGATCACTCCCAGGGCGGCGAGCCAGCCGGTGGCGTGGTCGAGAACCTGGGCGGGCAGCGGTACGGGCTTCCCGCCCGCTCCCCCCTCGTGGGCGATACCGCAGGCCATCTGCACCAGGCTGTCGAATCCGCGCCGCCCCGCCCACGGGCCGCGCGAGCCGTACGCGGAGATGTCGACGCAGACGATCCCTGGCCTGATGGCGGCCAGTTCCTCCGGACCGAAGCCCAGCGCCGCCAGCGCTCCCGGGCGGTACGACTGGACGACGACGTCCGCGCCCGCGACCAGCTCCCTGAACGCCGCGGCCCCGTCTTCTGTACGCAGGTCGAGCTCGCACGACCGCTTCCCGAACGCCGTGCTGATCACCAGCCCCGGCACCTCCGGGAGATGAGCGGCTCCCACGCGCAGCACCTCGGCCCCGTAGGCCGCCAATGTGCGGGTCGCCACCGGCCCCGCGATCACCCGAGTGAGGTCGACCACCCGAACCCCCTCCAACCACCGCCCCTCCCTGACGGCCGCACCGTCACGCCCACCAGAGCCGCACTCGGCCCCTGCGGCAACACGGCCACCGGCGCCGGCCCCGGCCCCGGCCGCCGCACCGCCGAGTGGATCGAGGCCGACCCCGGCCCCGGCACGAGCAAGACCTCCCGAACCCACCTCAGCCCCGACATGACCGAGACGGTCGAGACCGATGAGGGGCAGCTCCGCGACGGCCCGGCCCTGCGGGTGGTCCTGCCATTCCGCCCGGCTCCGCATCGCGGCCGCGCAACCCCCCGCGTCCGTCACGGCCTGCTCGATGTCCTGCGCCGTACGGCGGGCACAAGCCTCGGCGACGTCGGCTTTGTCGGCACCGGAAGAAAGATCGAAGACACGAAGCACGGCGTCCCGGTGATGATCGAAGTTGCAGTGCAGCCGGACCCACCCGTCAGCCGTCCGGTAGTCACCGGACAGCGGCGCCCACCCCACGGACAGCTCTCCATCAACGCGGAAGTAGCGCTCATCCCGAAACGCGACGGCGGCCTCCCGAACATCCACCGCAACCTCAACCTCATCACCACTCCCGCATCCACCGCCCCCCGAACGCCCCGCACCACCCTCATCCCGGCCCTCAGCGCCGCCGCCACCGAAACTCCCAGCACCGCGCCCATCCCACGCCTCAGCACCACGACCACCTGAACTCCCAGCGCCGCAGCCACCCCGCCCCTCAGCGCCACGACCATCCGGGCTCCCAGCACCGCCGCCATCCGGTGGTCCGCCCTGCAGTAGCGCGACGGCGGCGGCTACCGCTCCCACGGTCGCCGCAGCGGCCGTTCCCACCCTGAATCGGGATGGAAGGACCGGATCTTCCCCCGTCACCTGGACCGGAGGCAGCGCCAGACCTACCTCGACACCCAGTTCCTCGATGACCTTGCCGACCATCCGGGCACCCCCCAACGCGCCGCCACGTAGACGACCTACCGACCATCCGGGCACCTCACCAGTACGCCACCACGTAGACGACCCTGCCGGTCATCCGGGCGCCTCCCAGCGCGCCCGTGCATATCCGTACGACCAAGCGGGCGAGGCCGTCGACGAGGCGACGGCGACCCATGCACGGAGACTTATGCACAGAACGGCGCTCGGCCGGGCACCCCCCGGTCGCTCAAGGCCAGTGTCCTCCTGTGCGACTTTCCGAGATCCGGCCGCTGATGGTGTTTCTCCTCACCCTTGCCTCCGCGTCCGCGGCTCCTTCACCGTCCAGCGCAGCCGCCACCGCCCACACTCCCGATCTCGTCCCACTTACACCCGTCCCCAACGGCCGCCAGCACTCCGTACGCCCCAGAACGGTCGAACGGAGCCTCTCCTCACACTCAGGCGTGACGGCCGAACGGAGCAGCCTCTCCGCACACCCGACAACGACCATGAAACGGGGCCTCCCGGCACGCTCAGGGATGGTCGATCAGCGCCTCGCGAACAACGAATACCCGGAGCACTCCAGGCAACCCACTGCATACCTGGAGCACTCCGATAAACGGGCTGGATATCCAGATAGCTCCGGTCAACCCACTGGATACGCGGAGCACTTCAGTCAACGGACTGGATATCTAGATGGCTCCGGTCAACGGGCTGGATCTGCGGAGGGATCCCGTCAATCCGCATCGACACGGCCCCGGTGGAGGCTCCCGCTCGACGGGGATCCGATGATCATGCGCCGCTTCGCCCCGCCGGCCCAGGCGTGGCTTCCCGGTCACCGGGGAGTGGATCTCGCGGCCCGGCCGGGGCAGGTGGTCAGGGCCGCCGGCCCGGGCATCGTGGGATACGCCGGACCACTCGCCGGACGCGGTGTGGTCATGATCGTCCATCCCGGAGGTCTGCGCACCACGTACCTGCCCGTTCACGCGTCGGTCCGGCGTGGGCAGGCGGTGGAGCTTGGGGACGTCATCGGCTCCGTCGAGGAGACCACCGGCCACTGCCCGTCATCGTGCCTGCACTGGGGCCTGATCAACGAGAGCCGCTACCTCGACGCCCTCCTCCTCATCGGCCTCGGGCAGGTACGCCTCCTCCCCAAATGGCCCGGCTGACCAGGCACGCGGGGCCTTCATGAATGATGTGCCGTGGAGGGTGCTACTTGCCTCGGCGGAGGCGCCAGCCTCGGTCGACCCGCTCGATGTATCCGGCGGCGGCGAGGGCTCCGAGGCAACGCAGCACCGTCAGGAGATCTACGCCGGCCGTGACCGCGATCGTCGCCGGACCGGTACCGATGCGCGCCGGCACCGCCTCAAGGACGCTGCGGGTCTCGTCGTCGAGAGCGTCCCGTGGCAGCACCGGGCCCCTCGGCTCCGGCGCGAGATCGTCGCCCAGCGCTCCGACCAGCTCGATCACCTCGCGGGCCGAGGTCACGCACACGGCCTCCGCCCTTCGGATCAGCCGGTGGCACCCAGCGGAGTTCTCCGAGGTCACGGGGCCGGGCACGGCCGCCAGATGGCGCCTCAGGCTGATGGCATGGCCTGCGGTGTTGAGCGCTCCGCTGCGCAGGGCCGCCTCCACCACCACGGTGCCCCGCGAGAGCGCCGCGATGACCCGGTTGCGGACGAGAAAGCGCAGCCGTGTGGGCCGGACGCCGAGAGGGCACTCGCTCACGACGACCCCTCTCCCCCGGATGGCGCTGAAGAGATCCTGGTTGGCAGCGGGATAGGCGATGTCGGTGCCACACGCCAGCACCGCGACGGTCTGCGCGGCACCGGCCAGAGCCCCTCGGTGTGCCGCGGCGTCCACTCCGTAGGCGCCCCCGGAGATCACCGTCCAGCCCGCCTCACCAAGGCCCGCACCCAGCTCGGCCGCGACGTGGGCGCCGTAGGGCGTGGCCGCCCTGGACCCCACCACGGCCACGGAGCGAAGGCAGGAGAAGCGCAGATCGGCGTTTCCATGGAGCCAGAGGCCCAAGGGCCGTTCGTGACCCAGATCGTCGAGCTGAGTCGGCCACTCGAGATCGCCTGGCACGATCAGGCGGGCGCCCAGCTGATCTCCCTCGGTGAGGTCCGCGATGGGATCGGCCGCCGGAAGGCGTGCCCGCCACGCCGCGAGGATGCGATCGATATCGGGCGCACGCCCCTTCTTGGCCATGAGCTCCTCGACGAACCCGGGATCGAGCCGTCCCAACCGCACCTGCCCAAGGGCTCCCTCGGGGCCGTACGCGGCGACCAGCCTGCCCATCACGCCGTCTCCCGCGTCGGCCACCCGCATGAGCGTGACCCTGGCCAGCCGCCCGGCATCCCTGCCAGTGCCGGTGGTCGCGCTGGGGTCGGTGTCTGAGGTGGGGTTTCGGCCGGCGTTGGGGTGGGTGCCGTTCATTCGGCACCCAGCCAGAGGCTGAGGGCGGTGTTGGTCTCCGCCATGTCGGGCCTTTCCTTGCCGAGGAGGTCCGCGAGGGTCCACGAGACTCGTATGACGCGGTCGAGCCCCCGGGCGCTCAGCTCTCCGGTGTCCAGGCACCGGTAGAGGGGCGACATCGCGGATGGGGGCAGGCGGTAGTCCCCATGCAGCACCGCGGTGGGGATCTCGGCGTTGCACCTCCACGGCGTGCCCGCCAGCCGCTTGAGCGCGCGCTCACGCGCCATCGACACGCGCTGGGCCACGACCGCGCTGGGCTCGATGAACTGGCGGTCGGACAGCAGCTCGCGCCGGGTCGAACGTGCGAGCCTCACCTTGACGTCGATGCGATCGATCAGCGGCCCCGACAGGCGGGCGAGGTAGCGTCGGCGCTGGTTGGGCGTGCACCGGCAAGGACTCTCCGGAGTGGACGGCTGGGCACAGGGGCAGGGGTTCGCGGCCAGGACCAGCATGAATCGAGCGGGAAACGACACCGTGCCCGCCGCACGCGCAACGGTCACCTGCCCCGACTCCAGCGGTTGCCTGAGCGAGTCGAGAACCCGGGAGGGGAACTCCGGCGCCTCGTCGAGGAAGAGCACCCCTCTGTGGGCCAGGGAGACGGCGCCGGGCCGGATCACGCCGCTGCCCCCGCCCACGATGGCGGCGATGGTCGCCGTGTGATGTGGTGCCATGAACGGCGGGTGCCTCAGCAGCGGGCGCCCGGGAGGCAGGACGCCGGCGATCGAGTGGATGGCGGTGACCTCCAGCGCCTGGTCACGGTCGAGCGACGGCAGCAGGGTGGGCAGCCGTTCGGCGAGCATGGTCTTCCCGGTGCCGGGCTGTCCCATCATCCAGAGGTTGTGGCCGCCTGCCGCGCACACTTCGAGGGCACGGCGTGCCATGGCCTGACCGGCGACGTCCGACAGGTCGGGTGAAGGGCCCATGTGCGGATCGGCCGGCGGCGAGGGCTCGGCGGTGTCGGGCAGCGTGGGCATGTGGGCCGGATCGCCACTGCGCAGCCACTCGACCACCTCGGCGAGGGTGGGCACCGGCACCACGGTCACACCGGGCACGAGGCCGGCCTCGGCGGCGTTCGCCACCGGGACCACCACGCAGTCGGCCCCCGCCTCGACGGCCGCCACCACTGCGGGCAGGACACCGCGCACGGCCTTGACGCTGCCGTCGAGCCCGAGCTCCCCCAGAAAGAACGGGAGCGAGATGCGCTGCCTCGGGACCAGGCCGGCCGCCCCGAGCAAGGCGATCGCGATGGCCAGATCGAACAGGCTTCCGCGTTTCGGCAGGCTGGCGGGGAAGAGACTGACGGTGACCCGCGCGTCCGGCCAGGCGTACCTGCTGTTGATCACCGCCGAGCGGACGCGGTCACGGGCCTCGCTCAGAGCCGTGTCGAGCATGCCGATCAGGGTGACCCCCGCGATGCCGTGGCCCACGTCGGCTTCCACCTCGACCACGTGACCGCTCACCCCGACCAGTGCCACGCAGCGCGTGCGGGCGACGGCCATCTAGGACACCCCCCTGTCGTGCCGGATGGAGAACGCTCCGGCGAACCGCTCCAGGGCGATCACGTCGATGCGGATGGAGGCGAACCACTCGGACTGGCCGCTGAGCCATCTGGCCGCCAGCGTGCGGAGCCGGGCGAGCTTCGCCGGTGTCACGGCCTCGAACGCGGTGCCGTGGCTGCGGCCCGAGCGGGTCTTGACCTCCACGACCGCGAGAACGGGCCCGTCACGGGCCAGAATGTCGATCTCACCCTCGGGGCACGACCAGTTGCGCTCCAGGATCTGCAGACCTGCTGCCCTCAAGTAATCGGCGGCGAGCTGCTCGCCATGCCTTCCAAGCTCGTGCGTCGCGGCCATGGGACCACCTCCGGCCCCGACATTCGCGCACGCCATGCACTCGCCCGGTTACCGAACCCGGCTCTGTGGACAAGAAAGCGCAGGGCATCGGCCTGTGGACAACCGCCTGCGGCTCAGCGCCCCGTGGAGGACCCCAGATCCGGCGCGTCCACCAGGCTCACAGGAGGTCCCGAAGATCCATCCGGAGAAAGGCCAGGAACAGGCGAATCACCCGGCCTGTGGACGACGCATCCTCCACGCCTACGAGGCCGGTGTGCGTGCTGTCGGATCCGGGCCGCCAGATGGGTGATCACCACATTCGCCCTGGCCTACGGCGGCCGCATCAAGACCCTGCCGTTGCCGACGGGGATCCAGGAGGCGTGATGCGCTGAGCCTGGTTCGGTGGCCGGCGGATCCCCGGTGGTCGTGAGAGATCCCTGGTGCGTGGTGTGTCTTCGGGAGTGGGTTTTAGCTGGAGAAGCCTTCCTTGGGCATCTCTAGGTCGGGCTTGGCGAGCTCTTCCACGTTGACGTCCTTGAACGTGACGACGCGGACGTTCTTCACGAACCTCGCGGGACGGTACATATCCCACACCCAGGCGTCCTGCATCTTGACGTCGAAGAAGACATCGCCGTTCTCGGCCGTGCGTACGTCGAGATCGACGGAGTTGGTCAGGTAGAAGCGCCGCTCGGTCTCAACGACATAGGTGAACAAGCCGACCACGTCGCGGTACTCCCGGTAGAGCTGCAACTCCATCTCGGTCTCGTATTTCTCGAGATCCTCTGCGCTCATCCCGGTCCTCCACTTCCCTTCCTCCCCCGGCGCGACCAATCAGGCGACACCGGCCCCCACCCCATTCTCGCCTATCTCACTGCCCGCTCCTGACCGCACCACCGAGTTCACTGTTACAAAGGAGAACCGATGATGTGGACTGGGGCCGTGAGCGGCGAGCGCTCGCCTGTGCGCGACCGTGACATACCCCTTGTGCTCGGCGAAGCCGTACTGGGGATACAGGCCGTCCAGTGAGGTCATCATGCGGTCCCTGGTCACCTTGGCGACGATGGACGCCGCCGCCACACACGCCGAGACCTGGTCACCCTTCCACACGGCCAGGGACGGCGCGGGCAGACCGGGCACCGGGAACCCGTCGATCAGAACGTACCCGAGATCGCAGCCGAGACCGGCGACGGCCCGCCGCATCCCGGCGATGTTGCACTTGTGCAGGCCGCGCCCGTCGATCTCCTCGGGCGGGATCACCACGACCTTCACCGCCCGCGCGGTCGCGAGGATGCGGTCGTGGAGCACCTCGCGCCGGGCCGGAGTGAGCAGCTTGGAGTCCGCCAGGCCATCGATCTCGGATCCGAGCACCACCGCGGCCACCACGAGAGGGCCGGCGCATGCTCCCCGACCGGCCTCGTCGACCCCGGCGACCGGGGACAGGCCACGTCGTGCGAGCGCGCGCTCGTACCCGTAGAGCCCCGAATCACGCCGCACGATGCTGGGGCGCGGGCGGAAAAGAACAGTCATGAGGCAGGCGGCTCGGCGCCCCGCCGCGAGGGAACAGACCTGCGGGAGAGTCGAGCCCCCTGGCCGATCAACGGCGATACGAGCGCGACCATGGGCCAAGCCTACGCCCCAAACGGCCGGAGGGGTACGCTATCGCACCTTTGAGAAAGTCTCGGGAACCGACAATGTGCCCATCCTCGACAGCGGCCAGTAGCGCGCGAAAGCTCTGCCGATCACGTCATCGGTGGAGATCGTGCCGTGGAACCGGTCGTCCATGAAGGCGCGGGAGTCCTCCGAGGCCGCGCGATGGTCGCCCATCAGCCAGAGCCGCCCCTTCGGGACGGTGAGGTCGAACTTCTGCTGCGAGGGGAAGTCCTGCGGGTTGAGGTAGGACTCCTCATCGAGGGGCACCCCGTTGACCGTGATGCGCCCCTTGGCGTCACAGCACTTCACGTGGTCACCGCCGATGCCGATGACGCGTTTGATCGTGGTGGTGCCGTCCCAGCCCTTGAAGACCACCACCTCGCCGCGCCCGAGGTCACCCGACAGCCGGTTGACGATCACCTTGTCGTTGATCAGGAGGGTGTCCTCCATGGACTCGGACGGGATGTAGAAGGAGTCCAGGACGAACAGGCGCACCAGGACCGCGACGGCCACCCCGCTGAGCACCAGCAGGACCGACTCCCGCCAGCCGGACTTCTTGGCTCCCGCCGGCGGATCCTCCGGCACGGGCGTGCCCGGCAGGGACGGGTCCGGGGGCTCCGGCTTCTCCTCGGTGACGCTCATAGAATCGCGGGGCACCCCTGGCGTCCACCGGGGGGAGGAAGCCCCTTTCTCCTTCGATCAGATGGGGGAGATGGCTTCGGCGCCGCGCGAGGGCCAGACGGCCGTCACGGGGCCGGGAAGGGCCCTCCGCTGACAGCGGGGAGAGTCCCTCACGGCGAAAGCCCGGGAGGCGGAGGTCAGTAGGCGCGGCCGCCCGCTCTGGCGAGGACGCGCCGGCGTAGCCGCACCAGGGGAAACGCTCCGGCGAAACCGAGCAGCAGCGGGGAGGCACCGCCGACCAGCGCCGCGGTCTTCAGCGCGGTCTGGTTGAAGGTGTCGGGGATCGGCACCGTCGTGGCGCGCGAGAACGGCCACACGATGACGAAGGCCCGCCCGACGACCTTGTCGGCGGGAATCGCCCCGCCACCGGGGTCGCCCTGATGCGAACGGGAGTCGTAGGAGACGGAACGGTGGTCGCCCATCACCCACAGGCGCCCCTTCTCCACCTTGATCTCGAAGAATTTCTGCGACGGCTGGTCGTCGGGGTAGAGGTAGGCCTTCTCTTCGAGAGGCACGCCGTTCACGGTCACACGCCCTTTGCTGTCGCAGCACTTGACCGTGTCGCCTGGAACGCCGATGACGCGCTTGATGTAGTCCTTCTCGCCCGGGACCACGCCGAAGGCCGTGCCGACCCAGCGGAAGAAGCCCGCCACGGGGTTGGACGGCTCTGGGACCTGGACCTCACTGGCCCAGGAGTCGACGCCCGAGAACACGACGACGTCGCCGCGCTCGATCTCACGGGTGTGGTACACGAGTTTGTTGACGAGCACCCTGTCGTTGACCAGCAGGGTGTTCTCCATGGACTCGGATGGGATGTAGAAGGCCTGGATCACGAAGCTCTTGATGATGAGCGCCAGGACCAGCGCGACCACCACCAGAACCGGTAGCTCGCGCCAGAAGGAGCCTTTTTTCCCCTTGCCGTCTTTGGCTGTCGACTTGGTGTCTTCCGCGACCACGTCTACCTCGTCCTCGACGGGGCGGCGCGGACCGCCGGCCCCCTGGCCATCGCTAGTCATCGCTGTCGAGCCTAAATGATGCATGCTCCTCGGCGGGTCGCCGACTCGGCAGGCATCCAAAGAAACTCGGCGATCCGGCCGGATGGAGCGGCCATCCGGCTCAGCAAAATGGCCCGCATCCCTCGCGGGTGCGGGCCACATGTGGTGCGGGTCTACTTGCCGGTGGGCAGCGCGTCGCGCTTCTCACGGATGCGGGCCGCCTTGCCGCGCAGGTCGCGCATGTAGTAAAGCTTCGCCCGGCGGACGTCACCGCGGGTGATGACGTCGATCTTCTCGATGACCGGGCTGTGCACCGGGAACGTGCGCTCGACGCCCACGCCGTAGCTCACCTTGCGGACGGTGAACGTCTCGCGGACTCCACCGCCCTGGCGGCGCAGCACGAACCCCTTGAAGACCTGGATACGGGACCGGTTGCCTTCGACGACGCGGACGTGGACCTCGAGCGTGTCGCCCGGGCGGAAGCTCGGAACGTCGCTACGTACGGAGGCCTTCTCAAGCTCCTGGATCAGCGTGTGCATGACAGCGGTTCCTCATTTGAAGCGAGCGCTCGGAGGTCCGCCCGGCCATGCCTTGAGCACGGCTACGAGGAAGACACGAGCACTGGGCTGAATACGTCTCGGATGCCGGGCCCTCGGCCCGGAGCGGCCACGCCAACCGCAGGGCAGTTGGCAGCAGCGATTCAGTTTGCCATATCTTCCGGCGGGACGCGAAACGAAGCGTCGCCGAGGACCTCACGATCACGCTTGTCAAGGGTTCCTGGGTCGAGTCGCGCGGCCAGCTCGGGCCTCTTGGCGACCGTGCGGCGCAGCGCCTCGTCCCGCCGCCACCGGGCGATCGCCCCGTGGTTGCCCGAGAGCAGGATCGGCGGCACCTCGTGGCCGCGCCAGACCGGAGGCTTGGTGTAGACGGGGCCTTCCAGGAGGCCGGCCATGCTCCCTGGGGCGAAGGAGTCGTCGGCCACCGAGCCGGCGTTGCCGAGCACTCCGGGCAGCAGGCGCCCGACGGCCTCGACCATGACCAGCACGGCGGCCTCGCCCCCGGCCAGCACGTAGTCGCCGATGCTGACCTCGTCGAGGCGCAGACGCGAGCCGTACTCGGCCATGACGCGGGCGTCGATGCCCTCGTAGCGGGCGGGCGCGAAGAGCAGCCAGGGCTCCTTGGCGTACTCCAGGGCGACTTCCTGGGTGAACGGCCGCCCGCTCGGCGTCGGCACGATGAGCCGCGGCGGCCCTTCGGCGGAGCCGGCGACGGCGTCGATGGCCGCGCTCCACGGCTCGGGCTTCATGACCATGCCGGGACCGCCGCCGTACGGCGTGTCGTCCACCGTGCGGTGCACGTCGTGCGTCCAGTCGCGGAGCTGGTGCACCCGGATGTCGAGAAGGCCCCTCTGCCGCGCCTTGCCGATCAGGGACACGTCAAGCGGGGCGAAGTACTCCGGGAAGATCGAGATGATGTCGACACGCATGGTCATCGCCGGATCAGACCGTTTCCTCCGGGTCGAGCAGGCCGGGCGGCGGGTCCACGACGACACGCTTCGCGTCCAGGTCGACCTCGGGGACCAGGGCCTTGACGAACGGGATCAGCACCTCACCCTGATCGCGCTGGATCACGAGTAGGTCCTGGCCGTGGTGCAGGACGTCAACGATCTCGCCGACGGCCTCGCCTCCGGTCGTCACCACCGACAGGCCGATGAGCTGGTGGTCGTAGAACTCGTCGGGGTCGCCGGGGGGCGGGATCTCCGAGGAGTCGATCACCAGAATGGTGTCGCGCAGCTCTTCCGCCTCGTTGCGGTCGCCGACGCCCTCGAAGCCCAGCACCAGGATGTTCTTGTTCCAGCGCATACGCTCGACGACCAGCGGGCCGGCGCCCGCCGGGTCGGTCACCAGCGTGGTGCCGGGGGCGAAGCGCGACTCGGGGTCGTCGGTGCGCACCTCGACGGTCACCTCGCCGCGGATGCCGTGCGGGCGGCCGATGCGGCCGACGACGAGCTGCACGTCGCTACTCCTTCGAAACTCGTACTGACCAAAGTCGTACTGATATGCCCCGAGAACCGCGACAGGGGACCGCCCGGCTGCCGGGGGTCCCCTGCCCAGAGGGTTTGTGGCCTCTGAGGTATCTCTACCGGGCTTCGTTCAGGTCGAGCAGGTCGACCCTCACGTACTTGCCGTCGCCGAGGGCGTTCACAACAGTGCGAAGCGCCTTCGCCGTGCGGCCACCGCGGCCGATGACCTTGCCGAGATCCTCGGGATGGACCCGGACCTCGAGGACGCGCCCGCTGCGGATGCGACGGGCACGAACCAGAACGTCGTCGGGATGCTCGACGATGCCCTTGACCAGATGCTCGAGGGCTTCCTCAAGCACCTCAGGCCTCGCCTTCCGGCTTCTCCTCCGCGGCCGGCTCGGCCGGGGTCGCGGGGGTCTCGTCGGCCTTCACGGTCTTCTTGGGCTTGCGCGCCGTGGTGGCGTTGCTGCTGCCGGTGTCGCCGGCGAGCGACTCCTTCGCGGCGGCCTCGTAGATCGCGTGACGGTCGGCCTTGGGCTCGGCGACGAGCAGAGCCGGCGGGGCGGCCTCGCCCTTGAACTTCTGCCAGTCACCGGTGAGCTTGAACAGCTTCAGGACCGGATCGGTCGGCTGCGCGCCGACACCCAGCCAGTACTGCGCCCGCTCGGAGTTCACCTGGATGAACGACGGGTTCTCCTTGGGGTGGTAGAGGCCGATCTCTTCGATCGCACGGCCGTCACGCTTGGTGCGGCTGTCGGCTACCACGATGCGGTACTGCGGGTTGCGGATCATGCCGAGCCGCTTGAGCTTGATCTTGACTGCCACGGGTGTGGTCTCTCCTGGACTTTCGAGCGTGGGTGAGCGGGCGTCTCGCCGAGTGGGGCACGACGGGATGACCGCCCGAGGGACAAGCGTGACGCGCGGGGGTGAGAGGGCACCCACGGTCACGGTGTTCCAACATGCCATTCTGCCAGATGATCCGGCCCCTGTCCGAATCGGCGCGCAATCGGCAGGGGAACGGAGACTACTTCTGGCCGGGCAGCCGGAGCTTCGAGGGGTCGAAGCCCGGCGGGAGCTCCAGACCGGGCGGAAGCTGGCCGCCGAGGCCACCGAGACCGCCGAGCCCCGGAGGCAGCTGCGGCGCGGCCGAGCCGCCGTCGGCGGCCCCCGCCTTGCCCAGCGCGGCCTTGCGGGGGTCTCCGCTGACCCTGCGGCCCTTCTTGGCCTTCTTCTGGACGGCCTTGCCCTTGCGGCCCCCGGGCATGCCCGGGATGCCCATGCCGCCCGCCACCTGCTTCATCATCTTCTGCGCGTCGAAGAAGCGGGTGACCAGGTTGTTGACCTCGGTGACGCTGACGCCCGAGCCGCGCGCGATGCGGGCGCGCCGCGAGCCGTTGATGATCTTCGGCTCCTGGCGCTCGGCCGGGGTCATCGAGCGGATGATCGCCGCGACCCGGTCGAGGTCGCGCTCGTCGACCTGGTTGAGCTGCTCGCGCATCTGCCCCATGCCGGGCATCATGCCGAGGAGGTTCTTGAGCGGCCCCATCTTGCGGACCATCATCATCTGCTCGAGGAAGTCGTCGAGCGTGAAGCCGTCGCCGGAGGCGAGCTTGCCCGCCATCTTGGCCGCGTCGGCCTCGTCGAAGGTGCGCTGAGCCTGCTCGATCAGGGTGAGGATGTCACCCATGTCGAGGATGCGCGAGGCCATGCGGTCGGGGTGGAAGGCGTCGAAGTCCTCGAGCTTCTCACCCGTCGAGGCGAACATGATCGGGCGGCCGGTGATGTGCCGCACCGAGAGCGCGGCGCCGCCCCGGGCGTCGCCGTCGAGCTTGGTGAGCACGACGCCGTCGAAGCCGACGCCCTCCATGAACGCCTGCGCGGTGGTGACGGCGTCCTGGCCGATCATCGCGTCGACGACGAACAGGACCTCGTCGGGGCTGACGGCGTCGCGGATGTCCGCGGCCTGCTTCATCAGCTCCTGGTCGATGCCGAGGCGGCCGGCGGTGTCGATGATGACGATGTCGTGCTGCTGGCGCCTGGCGTGGTCGATGGAGTCGCGCGCCACCGCGACCGGGTCGCCGACGCCGTTGCCGGGCTCAGGGGCGTAGACCGCGACCTGCGCGCGCTGCCCGACCACCTGGAGTTGCTGGACGGCGTTGGGCCGCTGCAGGTCGGCGGCGACCAGCAGCGGGGCGTGGTTCTGCTCGCGCAGCCAGCGGGCGAGCTTGCCTGCCAGCGTGGTCTTGCCGGCGCCCTGGAGGCCGGCGAGCATGATGACGGTCGGCGGGTTCTTGGCGAACCTCAGCCGCCGGGTCTCGCCGCCGAGGATCTGCACCAGCTCGTCGTTGACGATCTTGACGACCTGCTGGGCGGGGTTGAGCGCCTGGGAGACCTCCGCGCCCCGGGCGCGCTCCTTGACATGGGACACGAAGTCCTTGACGACCGGCAGCGCGACGTCCGCTTCGAGAAGGGCGATGCGGATCTCGCGACAGGTCGCGTCGATGTCGGCGTCGGACAGCCTCCCCTTGGACTTCAGGGAGGAGAAGACCGATGTCAGCCGGTCGGAAAGCGTCTCGAACACGTGATTGGCCAGCCTCTGCGCTACGGGTCGTCCGGGGTTTGCGTCTGCGACTCGACCTCCCAGCCTATCCGCTCCGCGGGCCGGTCAGGCGTATCCGGCGGAGGGCAAGGAGGTCCCACGCCGCTAGCTTCTCCAGCCGGGTACGGACACCCGCATCGTCATAGCGTGCTCGACCAGGGCGATCAGCGTGCTCTTCACCGAGTCCCGCTGCCGGGCGTCGGTCCGTACGATAGGGATGTGCGGGGCCAGGGTGAGGGCGTCGCGCACCTCCTCGTCCTGGTGCGGATGGTTGCCGTCCCAGCCGTTGAGCCCGATGACGAACGGCAGCTTCGCCTCCTCGAAGTAGTCGACCGCCGGGAAGCTGTCGGCCAGCCGCCTCGTGTCCACCAGGACGACCGCGCCGATGGCGCCCCGGACCAGGTCGTCCCACATGAACCAGAAACGGTGCTGCCCGGGCGTGCCGAACAGATAGAGGATCAGCTCGCTGTCCAGCGACACGCGGCCGAAGTCCATCGCCACCGTCGTGGTGGTCTTGCGTGGAATGAGGCCCAGATCGTCGATGCCGGCGCTGGCGTCGGTCATGACCGCCTCGGTGGTGAGGGGGACGATCTCGGACACGGCGCCCACGAAGGTCGTCTTACCGACGCCGAACCCGCCCGCGACGACGATCTTCGTCGACGTCAACCCGCCACGGCTAGAGCCTGCGAAGTCCACTGAGAACCCTTTCGAGCAAGTTGAGATCCGGCTTCCCGGCGTCCAGCTGCGGCTGATGCAGCTGGACCAGGCCTTCGGCGGCCATGTCCGAGATGAGCACCCGGGCCACGCCGAGCGGGACCCGCAGGAGCGCGGAGATCTCGGCGACGGAACGTACCTGGCGGCAGAGCGAGTTGATCGCCTGGTACTCCGGGATCAAGCCAGAAATATCTTGGTAAGCCGGAATCGTGGAGTGAACCAGCGTCTCCATGGCCAGATGCGTCCGCGGCGCCGAGCGCCCTCCGGTGACTGTGAAGGGCCGGACCGGTGACGACGGTTCCTGTTGGTACCGCCGTAAACCATCCTCCCAACCCGGACCGCCCATGGAGGTCACCGCGGTGACGACGCCTGAAGCTCGGCGCGCACAGCCGGGGTCAACACCTGACCGGCACGCTCGACCATCAGCGTCATCTGGTACGCCACCAGGCCCATGTCACAGTCCGGGGCGGCCAGCACGGCAAGGCACGAACCGTCGCTGATCGACATGATCAGCAGCAGCCCCCGCTGCATCTCCACCACGGTCTGGGTGACCGCGCCACCCTCGAAGACCCTGGAGGCCCCCTGGGTCAGGCTGATCAGGCCCGCGGCCACCGCCGCGAGCTGGTCGGCCCGGTCCTTGGGGAAGCCCTCCGAGTACGCCAGCGGCAGCCCGTCGGAGGACACCACAACCGTGTGCGCCACCCCCGGCACGCCCCGGACGAAGTCGGTGATCAGCCAGTTGACCCCGCGGGCGGCTTGGCTCAGCTCTCTCACTTGTCCTCCTTGTCGCCCTGAATGCGCCGCAGCTCGGCGTTGAACGCCACCTCGTCTTCGCTCAGCTCGCCACGGGCGACCGCCCGGCCCTGCCGGATGCCCTGCTGGAAGCTCGACAGCCGGCTGCGTGCCCGGTCGGGCGACAGCGGGGGCATGGCGGGCAGGGGTGCCGCGGCGGCCTCGGGCGTGCCGGCCGATCCGGGCACCAGGTTCGCCTTGGGCACCCGCTTGGGCAGGCCCGCCGCGGTGGTCCCGTCGCGCACCGGCTCCTGGACGGCCGCCGCCGCCTGCCAGCCGGCGTCGGCGGGGATCTCCTGCCAGCCGGTGGAGGCCTTCTCCTGGTCCTGGTCTTTGTCCACGCGCCGGAACCAGGCCGACTCGACGGACGCGAAGATCGGCAGGAAGTCGTCCTCCTGCTCCATGGGAGAGGAGCGCACGGCGGGGAGCGGGCCGGTCACGGCGTCCAGGTCGGAGGTGTCATACCGGCGCGGCTTGAGGCGGGAAGGCAGCTCCCCGCCTCTCCCGCCGGGTCCTGTGGGAGGTCCGGCGAGCCCGCTCTGTCCCGTGGCGGGTCCCGCGAACGAACTCGGCCCCGACGGAGGGCCGCCGAAGCCGCCCGAACCGGTGGCCGGGCCACCGAAAGCGTCGGAACCCGGGCCCGCGTACCCGCGCGAACCGGTGGGAGGGCCGCCGTACCCGCCGCCCGGACCGGTCGGCGGGCCGCCGAAACCACCCGAACCAGTGGGAGGGCCACCGAAGCCGCCGGAGCCCGTGGGGGGACCGCCGAAACCGCCGGAACCCGGGCCGTAGAGTCCGCCCGAGCCCGTGGGAGGACCGCCGTAACCGCCGCCGGAGCCGGTCGGCGGGCCTCCGTACCCTCCCCCGCCGGTCATGGGACCGCCGAGACCGCCGCCACCGGTGGTGGGACCAAGGGGTCCCGCGCCGTTCGAGCCCCCGAACGGGGACGGCTCGGTGAACGGGCCGGATCCGGTCGGGAAGTCGAACACGCCGTTGGCCGGGGTGTTCGAGGTGAACAGGCCCTGGCCGGCGGGTTGCCCCGTCGCGGACCATGCGGGGGCCCCGGCGCCCGCGAGCGACTGCCCGGCCGGGGCGCCCGCGCCGACCGGATGCATGGCCATGCCCATGAGCGACTCGGGCAGCAGGACCATCGCGGTGAGGCCGCCGGTGTCGTGCCGGCGCAGCTGCACGCGGATGCCGTTGCGCAGCGCGAGCCGGCCGACCACGAACAGGCCCATCCGCCGTGACACCGAGACGTCGACGACGGGCGGGTTGGCGAGCCGCCAGTTGGTCTGGGCGAGCTCCTCGTCGGTCATGCCGATGCCGGCGTCGGTGATGGAGATCATCACGCCGCCGCCGTCGATGCGGTTGGCCGACATGGTGACCCTGGTCTCGCGGGGAGAGAAGGAGATGGCGTTCTCGACCAGCTCGGCCAGCAGGTGGATGACGTCGTTGACCGCCTGCCCGGCGATGGAGACGCCGGTGGGGACGTGCATCGCGACCCGCTCGTAGTTCTCCACCTCCGACAGCGAGGCTCGGGTGACGTCCAGCAGTGGCACGGGCTGACTCCACCGGCGCGCGGGCTCCTGGCCGGCGAGAACCAGGAGGTTCTCACTGTTGCGCCGCATGCGGGTGGCCAGGTGGTCGAGCCGGAAGAGGTCTCCGAGCCGGCTGTCGTCCTGCTCGCCCTGCTCCAGGCCGTCGATCAGCGTGATCTGCCGCTCGACCAGGGTCTGCGTGCGGCGGGAGAGGTTCACGAACATCGCGCTGACGTTGCTGCGCAACTGGGCCTCGTCGCTCGCCAGGCGGATCGCCTCGCGGTGGACCTCGTCGAAGGCCCGGGCGACCTCGCCGACCTCGTCGGCCGAGGCGACGCCGATCGGCTGTACCTCGGGCGGGCCGGTGTTGCCCTCGGACTCCCGCAGCTTCTGCACCATCTCGGGCAGGCGGCGCCCGGCGATCTCCAGCGCCTCGCCCCGGAGCCGCCGCAGCGGGCTGACCAGCGACCGGGCCATCACGATGGTGATCGCGAGGACCAGGATGAGGAGGACGGCCACGACGCCGATGTTGATCGCGGCCTGGCTCTGGTCACCGCGTGCCAGCTCGGCGGCGCGGTCGACGATGGAACGGCCCAGCGCCCGCTGCACGTCGTGCATGCGGTTCAGGCCCTCGTTCGCGGCGTCGAACCAGAAGTCGACGTCGCTGGTGCCTCCACCGCCGAGCCCGCTCAGCGGCTGGTTCTCGCGGGTGAGCTCCAGGACGCGCTCGACCAGGCCGGCGGCGCGGTCGATCTTCTGGCCGCTGACGGTGTCCGCGTACATCTGGCGCTCGTCCAGCGTCGCCCTGGAGAAGAACACCTTGAGCTCGCTGGCCTGCTCCGCACGGGCGGCGTTGAAGGCCTCGAGCTCGGCCTGGGTGAAGCGGCGGGTGATCAGCGCCATGGCGACGAGGCCTCGCTGCCTGGACGCCTGCTCCGCGGCGCGGGAGAGAGACGCGAGGGCCGACGCGCTGGCGTCCAGGGTCTCGTCCGTGCTTCCGCGAGCCGTCTCGTCGAAGACGGTGAGCAGATCGTCGAGGACGAGCGAGTACTTCTGGAGCGCGGGAAGCGCGGGAAGCTGCGAGTCGGTGATCGTGGCGCGCAGCGAGCGGAGCTCGGAGAGCCGGTCGAGCAGGCGGGAGACCACCTGGCGCCCGATCTCTCCGAGGGCCGGCTCGACGACCTTCCTGCGGTCCTGGACGATCTGGACGGCCGAGTCGACCGCGTTCTGCTGGTCGGTGAGCTTGGCCTGGCTGCCTCGACGGCCGGCGGCGACGAACCTCGCCGACAGGTCGCGTTCCACGTCCAGCTGGTGACCGAGGTCGCCCAGGTTCGTGATGAACTCGGCCACGGTCCGGACGCGTTCATATTCGGTGGCGCTCTGAACCGAGGTCGCCACTCGCAGCCCGCCGAGCAGGACCGCCACCAGGGTGGGTACCAGGACCAGCGCGATGAGGCGGGTCCGCACCCGCCAGTTGCGCAGAGCGAGCAGACTTCCCGTTCCGTGACGCGAGTTCGATGGAGCACCCGTCTCGGAACGCGGTCGGGCTGCGTCCGGTTTGGTACCGCGACCGCTCTCGATTGTTGCTGTCCTCACTGGTCGCAACCTCTCGCCAGCTGGTCTGCATTGGGGGGTTAGGGGGACTTGCTCATGTGACTTATGACAAGTCAAGGGGCAATTGGAGCATAAGCCTACGAGTTCGACCAACAGCCATGGGCCGTTAGAACGGTCCAATCCATTATTCGATCAATGAGAATCACGCTCGGTAGTGCAGAGCGAGTTCACGAGGGCGGCAACAAGTCAACTTACCTCCTAATATCGCCGAATTCGCCGTTACTGCGATCCAAAGGCTTATACCTCGCATAGCACCAATCGCTGGTCAAACTGGACTTTTTTACGAGTTTCATGACATAGGCGGCTTGTGCGTGTTAGTTCCGATCTTCCTCCGCTAGGCTTCACGCTCGCCGTGCCACAACGGTCTCCTCAGGAGCAGCAGGCACTCTTCCCCCACACCTAAAAGGACTCCTCAATGAGAAGACTCAGGGGTCGTACCTTCATCATCGGCGCCGTGGCCACTCTGGCTCTCGCGGCATGCGGAAGCTCGAATACAGGTTCGAGCGCGTCCGGTGGAGGGTTGGAAAAGACCACGATCACGATCGGCGTCCTCGCCATCGCCGACGTGGCAGGACTCTACATCGCGGACCAGAGGGGCTACTTCAAGGAGGAGGGCCTGACCGTCAAGCCCGACATCCTCCAGAGCACGCAGTTCGCCATCCCGAAACTTCTCAGCGGCGGCCTTGACCTGGCCCTCGGCAACTACTTCTCGATTCTTTCCGCCACCGAGAAGACGAACGACAAGTTCAAGTTCGTCGCCGACACCTTCCAGGCCAAGAACGACGTCTTCGACATTGTGGTCCCCAAGGACTCCAAGATCCAGTCGGTGAAGGACCTCAAGGGCAAGAAGGTCTCCATCGCGGCGCTGAACAGCATCGGCGAGCTGGCGGTGGGCTCCACCCTGCGGGTCGCGGGCCTCGACCCGAGGGCCGACGTCACCTACATGCCCATGGCCTTCCCGCAGGCCCCCGCCGCGCTGAAGGCCGGCCAGATCGACGCGGCGTGGCTGACCGAGCCGTTCCTCACCGGTGTCCAGAAGGACATGGGCGCCCGCAAGATCGCCGACACGATGACCGGCGCGATGGCCGACTTCCCGATCGCGGGCTGGACGGCCACCGAGGACTGGACCAAGAAGTACCCCAAGACGATGGCCGCGTTCCAGCGGGCCATCCTGAAGGGTCAGCAGGCGGCGTCGGCCGACCGCAAGGCCGTCGAGCAGGTGCTGCCGAACTACAGCCCGATCAAGCCTGAGGTCGCCTCCGTCATCAACCTGGGCGCCTACCCGACCTCCCTCAGCGCGACCCGCATCCAGCGCGTCGCCGACCTGATGGTCGAGTACGGCTACCTGACCAAGCCGTTGAACGTGACCCCCCTGCTGGTCCCGCTGCCTCAATGATCGACCGCCGAGTGGTCCGCGGCGCCGCCGGCGTCGCGGTCCTCCTCATCGTCGCGGAGCTGGCGGGGCGCTCCGGCCTCATCGACCAGGTACTGCTTCCCCCCATGTCCACGGTCCTGGCCGCCGCCGGGGGCCTGGTGGCCGACACGGAGTTCCTGACGGATCTCTCGGGCACCCTGACCGTCTGGGCGATCGGGTTGCTCATCGCGATCCTGATCGCCGTTCCGCTCGGCGTGCTGCTCGGCACCCTCCCCCGTGCCGAACTGGCGGCGCGCCCCCTGGTGGAGTTCATGCGGCCGATCCCCTCGGTCGCCCTTCTCCCCCTGGTCACGCTGCTGATCGCGGACGGCCACAGCGTGAAGATCACCGTCATCGTCTTCGCCGCCTCGTGGCCCGTACTGATCAACACCATGTACGGGCTGCGGGACGTCGACCCCGTCGCGAAGGAGACGCTGCGCAGCTTCGGCTTCGGGCGGCTCTCCGTGCTGGCGCGGGTGTCGGTGCCGAGCGCGGCGCCGTTCGTCCTCACCGGTGTACGGCTGGCCGCCTCCATCGGGCTCGTCGTGGCGATCAGCGCGGAGCTGGTGGCCGGCGGCACCGACGGGATCGGCGCCTTCATGATCCGGGCCGGCTCGGGTCTCCGTACCGATCTCATCCTCGCCGCGACCCTGTGGGCGGGGCTGCTCGGGCTCCTCGCCAACGCGCTGCTCATGCGCGTACAGCGACGGGCCTTCCGGTGGCACACCGCAAGGGCCGGAGGTGGCGCATGACCACGACGACCGGGCTCACCGAAGGCCGGACGCGGGCCGCCGCGGCCTGGCGAGGCGGACTCACGGCCGTGCTGACCAGGGTGTGGCTGGTACCCATCGTGATCGCCGCGTGGGAGCTCGGCACCCGCCAGGCGGACTCCACCTACTTCCCGCCCCCGTCGGAGATCCTCGCTCGCATGCACGAGCTGTGGTTCTCCGGCCCGGCGTCCCACCTTTTCCTGACCGACCAGGCGCTCGCCAACTTCCCGCCCAGCCTCGCGCGCCTGTTCGGCGGGTGGGCACTGGCGTCCGCCATCGGCATCGGCCTCGGGATCGCGCTCGGACGCTCGCGGACGCTGTCGGGCTACATCGACCCGCTCGTCGAGTTCGGCAGGGCCATCCCCCCGCCGACCCTGATCCCCCTGTTCATCATCATCTTCCAGATGGGCACCCAGATGCAGGTGGCGACGATCGTCTACGGGGTGATCTGGCCCATCCTCATCAACACCATCGACGGAGCGCGCAACGTGGACCGCGTCCACGCCGACACGGCGCAGGTGTTCGGCCTCGGGCGGGCGCAGCGGCTGTTCCGCATCATCCTGCCCGCGGCGGGGCCCAAGATCTTCGCGGGGCTCAGGCTCAGCCTCTCCCTGGCCGTCATTTTGATGGTGGTCTCCGAGCTCGTCGGCAGTACCAACGGGATCGGCTACCAGCTGATGTTCACGCAGCAGAACTTCGACCTGTCCGGGATGTGGGGCGCGATCGTGATTCTCGGCGTCCTGGGCTTCCTGTTGAACGCGTCCTTCCTGGCAGTCGAACGACGCGTCCTTTCCTGGCACCGGCGAGCCCGGCAGACAACCTGAGGAAGCACCGTGCTCGATGTCGTCAACCTGAGTCACACCTACGGCGAGGGGCCGAACGCCCACCAGGCCCTCGGAGGAATCGACCTCAAGGTCTCCGAGGGCGAGCTGGTGTGCGTCGTCGGCCCCTCCGGTTGCGGGAAGTCCACGCTTCTGCGTTCCATCGCGGGGCTCATCCGGCCCACCGATGGGCAGATCCGCATCCGGGACGCCACGGTCGCGGAGACGCCCGGCGATCTGGCCGTCGTCTTCCAGGACTACAGCCGGTCGCTCTTCCCCTGGATGTCGGTCGGCGACAACGTGGCCCTGCCGCTGCGCCGGCGCGGCAAGGATCGCGCGGCGCGGCGGGCCGCCGCGGCCGAGGCGCTCGAAGAGGTCGGCCTGGGCGGCGCCTCCTCGAAGTTCCCGTGGGAGCTGTCCGGCGGTATGCAGCAGCGCGTGGCGATCGCCCGTGCCCTCGCCTACCGGCCGTCCCTGCTGCTCATGGACGAGCCCTTCGGCTCGGTGGACGCCCAGACGCGTGAGGACCTGGAGGATCTCGTCCTCAAGGTGCGCGAGCACCACCGCATGACAGTGCTGCTCATCACCCACGACATCGACGAGAGCGTGTACGTCGGAGACCGTGTCGTGGTCCTCACGCGCTCGCCCGCCAAGGTCGCGGGCGAGCTGCCCGTCGACCTGCCGTTCCCCCGCGACCAGATCGCCACCAGGGAGCTCCCGGCCTTCGTGCACCTGCGCGCCGAGGTGGGCCGGCTGGTTCGCGACAAGAAGCAGTCTCCCCCGTTCCAGGCCTGAAACCAGGCCTGACCATCCCCGGGAAGCTTTCCGGGGCTACTTTCTCACCGACTGAACTGACTGGAGTGGAAATGACCGACCCCGGGACCCTGATCTGGGACGTCCTTCGCGGCGGCTGGCGTGTCGCGGCCCTGAAGACCATGGTGGACCTCGACTGCGCCGCGCATCTGAGCGAGGGGCCGCTCTCGGTCTCCGAGCTGGCGGCCCGTTGCGGCGCGCACGGCCCCTCCCTTGGCCGCGTGCTGCGGACCCTTGCCGCCATCGGCGTGGTGGAGACGGTGGGCCAGGACACCTACGCGCTGACCGAGTCGGGCGCGCTGCTCGCCGCCGACTCGCCCCGTTCGCTGCGCAGCGCCGTGATCGCCAACACCGATCCGACGATGTCGTACGCGATGACCGAGCTGACCGACACCGTGCGCACCGGCCGGTCGGCGTTCGTCGAGCGCTACGGCATCCTGTACGACTACCTGGCGACAGACCCCGCGCTGGGGCGGGTCTTCAACGACTTCATGACCGGCCGGGCGGTCCCCATGGCCGAGGGCGTCGCCTCGCTCTACGACTTCTCGGGCGTCGGCACGCTGATGGACGTCGGCGGGGGACGCGGGCACATCCTGGCAGCGGCGATGCGCGCGAACCCGGAGCTTCGCGGCGTGCTGTTCGAGCTTCCCCACGTCCTGCCGGACGCCCGGGAGGCCTTCGCCTCCTGGAACCTGTCCGACCGGTGCGACTTCGTGACCGGCGACTTCTTCGAGTCCGTCCCCGCGGGCGCCGACGCCTACATGATGGGCAGCGTCATCCACAACTGGGACGACTCGGACGCGCTGCGCATCCTCAAGGTCGTGAGGGCCGCCATGAACGACGACAGCAGGCTGCTGCTCGTGGAGATCGTCGTACCGGACGACGACACCCCGCACTTCGGCAAGGACCTCGACATGCGCATGCTGGGACTGTTCGGCCAGGGGCGCGAGCGCAGCCGGTCGGAGCACACGACGCTGATCGAGAAGGCCGGCATGAGGGTGACCAACGTGATCCCGCTGCCGTTCAACGCCAGCCTCATCGAGGCGACCCCCATCTGACCCGGCAGGTCACCGCCGGTGGCGGTTCCCTGCCGGAGGCTCAGCGGCCTCCCCAGCCCGGAACCGCCACCCGCATCGTCAGAGCGTGCTCCACCAGCGCGATGAGAGTGCTCTTCACCGAGTCGCGCGAGCGGGCGTCGGTCCGTACGAGAGGAATGTGCGGGGCGAGCGTCAGCGCCTCGCGCACCTCCTCGTCGGCGTGGGCGTAGCGCCCGTCCCAGCCGTTGATGCCGACGACGAACGGGAGCTGGGCCTCCTCGAAGTAGTCGATCGCCGGGAAGCAGTCGGCCAGCCGGCGGGTGTCGACGAGCACCACGGCGCCGATGGCACCGCGAACCAGGTCGTCCCACATGAACCAGAAACGGTGCTGGCCGGGCGTGCCGAACAGGTAGAGGATCAGGTCCTGGTCGAGCGACACTCGGCCGAAGTCCATGGCCACGGTGGTGGTGGTCTTGTGCGGTGTCAAACCCAGATCGTCGATGCCGGCGCTCGCGTCGGTCATGACCGCCTCGGTGGTGAGGGGGACGATCTCGGACACGGCGCCCACGAAGGTCGTCTTGCCGACGCCGAACCCTCCCGCGACGACGATCTTCGTCGACGTCAGGGCCGCGCCGCGGCTAGAGCCTGCGAAGTCCACTGAGAACCCTTTCGAGCAAGTTGAGGTCCGGCTTACCCGTGTCCAGCTGCGGGTGGTGCACCTGGACGAGGCCCTCGCCCGCCATGTCGGCGATCACGACACGGGCCACGCCGAGGGGCATGCGCAGCATCGCGGCGATCTCGGCGACCGACCGCACCTGGCGGCACAGCGTGCTGATCGCCTGCTTTTCCGGAGTGAGAGATGAAAGATCGTGGTGTGCCGATGTGGAGGAGGAGACGAGCGCCTCCATGGCGAGCGAGGTCCGGGGAGCGGTACGGCCCCCGGTCATGGCGTATGGCCGGACCAGGGAACTCTGTTCCATCGGTTCCGGCCCGGGAAGAGGTGCCGCCGCGCCGGAAAACCGGCGGGCGTCCTCTATCGGCGGGTACGACGATCCGCCGCTCAGCGGATCACCGTCATCTGTCCAGCCGCGGCGTGCCACAGCGTCCTCCTGTCATCGGCCTCTCACCTGGGTTGAGACGCCTGGAGTTCGGCACGCACAGCCGGGGTCAGTACCTGACCGGCACGCTCAACCAACAACGTCATCTGGTACGCCACCAAGCCCATGTCACAGTCCGCGGCGGCCAGCACGGCAAGGCAGGAACCGTCGCTGACCGACATGATCAGCAAAAGGCCCCGCTGCATCTCCACCACGGTCTGCGTGACCGCTCCACCCTCGAAAACCCGGGAAGCGCCCTGCGTCAGGCTGATCAGGCCCGCGGCCACCGCCGCGAGCTGGTCGGCCCGGTCCTTGGGGAAGCCCTCTGAGAAGGCCAGTGGCAGTCCGTCGGCCGAGACAACGACAGTGTGCGCCACGCCTGGGACGTTGTTCACAAAGTCGGTGATCAGCCAGTTGACTCCACGGGCGGCCTGGCTCAGCTCCCTCACGAGTCCTCCTTGTTGCGTTCAACGTTTCTGTTGGGGGAAAGGTCGTCGTTCAGCTCGCCGCGGGCGACGGCCCGGCCTTTCCTTACGCCCTGCTGGTAGCTCGACAGCCGGCTGCGCACCCGGTCGGGGGAGAGTGACGGCTGTGGAGTGAAGACCGACGGACCCGGGTCGGCCGACCCGGGCACGAGGTTGGCCTTCGGGACCCGCTTCGGCAGCCCCGACGAGGTGATGCCTCCGAGGGAGGGATCGCTCGCCGCCTGGGCCGCCTGCCAGCCCGCGTCGCCCGGAGACGACCAGGCCCTGGACTCGGCCTGGTCCACGACCACGGCCTCCTCCGCCTGTTCCTGCGGCTGCGCCGGGGAGTGCGCCGTCTCCTCCTGCCTGTGGGCCTCGGGCCGGCGGGACGCCGGTTCCAGATCGGAACGACGGAACCAGTCGGACTCCACCGCCGCGAAGATGGGCAGGAACTCCTCGCCCCCGTCCAGGGGAGAGCTGTGGACCGCGGGCAGCGGGCCGGTGTGGTCCATGTCGGGTACCGCTCCGAACGAGCGGCCCGACCTGTCGAGGGGACCGGTGGAGGAGCCGCCGGTCAGCGGGCCCGAGTAGCCGCCCGACCCGGGGCCGGCGTATCCGCCGCCGGTCATCGGCCCGGAAGGACCGCCCCCCGTCATGGGCCCGCTGTGCCCGCCGCCGGTCATCGGCCCGGAAGGACCGCCGCCGGTCATGGGCCCGCTGCCCGCCGAGGGGACGGCCGGCCACGAGGCGGTGTCCTGGTTGGCCAGGTCGGACGACCACGAGGGAGCGCTGTCACCGCTACCAGGTGTGGGGGTGTCCGCGGGCCACGGGGTGTCGATGGGCGGGTTCGGGTTGAAGTACCGGTCGAACGGGTCCTGCTCGGCGGGGGCATTTTGCTCGAACGGGTCGCGTCCCTCGCCGGAGGGCACGCCCTCCGGCGAGGCGCGCCGTCCGGGCGACGGACGCTCGAACGGGTCGCGCGTGCCGGGCTGCGGGCGCTCGAACGGGTCACGCTCGAAGGGACCGCGTTCGAAGGGCCCGCGGTTCAGCGGTCCGGCGGTGGCGCCGACGCCGGGGGCGTCCGCTCCGAAGACCGGAGCGCGCATCCCTCGGGAGGCGGGGGTCTCGAAGCCGCTGGGAGCGGTGAAGGCGCCGGTGTCGAACGACGACGACTGCGGCGGGGCGCCGAAGTGACCGGCGCCCGCCATGGGGCCGGCGGCGTCCATCGGCATTCCCGGCATCCCGGCGAACTGCGGCGCGCCCGGCGTGGAGAGCAGCGTCTCCGGCAGCAGCACCATCGCTGTCAGGCCACCGGTGTCCTGCTGGCGGAGCTGGACGCGGATGCTGTGGCGCAGCGCCAGCCGGCCGACCACGAACAGGCCCATGCGGCGGGACACCGAGACGTCCACGACCGGCGGGTTGGCGAGCCGCCAGTTGGACTCGGCCAGCTCGTCGGCGGTCATCCCGATGCCGCTGTCGCTCACCGAGATCATGACGCCGCCGCCGTCGATGCGGTTGCTCGACACCACGACCTTGGTCTCGCGGGGCGAGAAGGAGATGGCGTTCTCCACCAGCTCGGCGACCAGGTGGACGACGTCGTTCACCGCCTGGCCGACCACGGCCATCTGCGACTGGACGCGGACGTCGACGCGCTCGTAGTTCTCCACCTCGGAGAGGGAGGCGCGGACGATGTCGACGAGCGGCACCGGCTGGCTCCAGCGGCGCGCGGTCTCCTGACCGGCGAGGACCAGGAGGTTCTCGCTGTTACGCCGCATGCGGGTGGCCAGGTGGTCGAGCTTGAACAGGTTGCCGAGCCGGTTCTCGTCCTGCTCGCCCTGCTCCAGGCCGTCGATGAGGCTGAGCTGGCGTTCGACGAGCGTCTGGCTGCGGCGGGAGAGGTTGACGAACATCGAGTTGACGTTGCTGCGCAGGCGGGCCTCGTCGCCCGCCAGGCGGATCGCCTCCCGGTGGACCTCGTCGAAGGCCCGCGCGACTTCTCCCATCTCGTCGCGAGAGGTGACGCCGATGGGGACCACCTCCGCGGTCGGGGAGCTGTCGGTGCTCTCCCGCAGCCGCTGGACCGTCTCCGGGAGCCGTACGCCGGCGATCTCCAGGGCCTCCGCGCGCAGCCTGCGCAGCGGACGGGTCAGGGAGCTCGCCACGACGGCGGTGATGATCAGGACGAGCAGCAGCAGGACCAGGATCAGGCCGCCGGAGATCAGCGCCTGGCGCTGCGCCTGCTCCTGCAGTGCCTGGCTCTGCTGGACGACCGAGCCGACCAGCCGCTCCTCGACCTTGCGCATCCGGTCGGCGGCAGCCGTGGTCGAGGAGTACCAGATGGTGGTGTCGTCGCGGCGGATCGGGTCGAGGTCCTGGATCTCCTTGAACTGGCGCAGCTGCGCCAGCGCGAGCGCGCGCATCCAGTCGGCCTTGTCGACCTGCTGTCCCTTGACGGTGTCGTTGTAGAACTTCACGTCGGCGGGCGTCGCTTCAGCCAGGAACGTCGCCGTCTCGCTCTGCTGGCGGCTCCACGAGCCGGGGAAGTTGACGAAGTCGTCGTAGTCGAACCCGCCACCGGTGGTGCCCAGGGTGGCGAGGCCGACCGTCATGAGGCCTCGCTGCTGGGAGACCTCTTCCTTGGCGCGGCTGAGGGCGCCGAGGGCGATGCTGTCACCGAAGAGGCGCTGGTCGTTGCCCGAGGTGCCGAGCTCGCTCTGCATCGATCCGAGAACGGTGATGAGCGAGGAGTACATGCCGAGCGCCGCTCGGGAGGGCACGCTCGCGTCCGCGATACGGGTACGGAGGCCGGGAAGGCCTTCGAGCCAGCGGCGGATCTGCTCGGCCTCGGAGCGGACACGCACGGTGTGGGAGGTGTCGAGGTTGGAGACGGCGGTCAGCACCGGCTCTCTGGCCCTGTCCACCACGTCCTGCTGGGCCCGCACCCTCTTGAACCGCGTCTGGCGCCGCCCGTCGGCGATGTACCAGGCCGTGAGATCGCGTTCTCTGTCCACCTCGTGGATGAGGACGTCGATCTTCTCCACCAGCGCGGCCACCTCGGTGAGACGGCGGTAGTCGGAGGAGGTGGCTATCGCGTTCGTGAGCTGCACGGCGCCGAGGATGACGCCCACGATCGTCGGGATGATGATGAGGGCCACGAGACGTGATCGGACGCGCCAGTTCTGGAGCCGGAGCCAGCTTCCGCTCTTCGGCGTACGCGCCATGGATGGCCCGGACCGCTCCACACGGTCACCTTGACCCGGGTTACCCCGAGGGTCTTCTGTCCTCACTGGTTTTCGCAACCTCTCACCGAGCCTGGCGTGCAGGGGGGTACGTCACGCGCGAGGCGCATGAGACGTCCGAGACATCCATCAGGCGAGGGTAATTGGAGCACACCCTTACCAGATCGGCCAACAGAACATTCACGGACAAACGACGACATATAAATAGATAGAGGGATAAATCCCCCTTCTCGCTTCCGTAACTATGCGGGACGGAAACCCTCACGGGCCTCGGAGGCGGCATGTTTGACCATCAGGTGCCTGGTCACCGAATACTCCTGAACCGCTTCCTGGCTCATGTCCTTGCCGAAGCCGCTACCCTTGACCCCTCCGTGTGGGGCCTCCGACGCGATCGGCAGGTGGTCGTTCACCCAGGTGACGCCCACGTCCAGCCGGTGGGCCACCCTTAGCGCCCTCGCCACGTCGCGCGACCACACCGACGACGCGAGCCCGTACGGCGTGTCGTTGGCGAGCCCGACCGCCTCGTCCTCGCCCGAGAACGGGAGCACGACGAGCACCGGCCCGAAAATCTCACCCTGGACGATCTGGCTGCCCTGCGCCGCGCCCGCGATCAGCGTGGGCGGGTAGAAGAACCCGGGGCCCTCCGGCACGGCGCCGCCGCACACGATCTGCGCGCCCTCGGCAGCGGCGCGCTCGACGAAGCCGTGCACGCGCGCCCGGTGGCCCTCGGAGATGAGCGGCCCGATGTCGGTGGCCGCGTCCCAGGGGTCGCCCATCCGTATGGCCTGGAGCGTGTCCCTCAGCGCCTCCACCGTCTCGGCGTACACCTCGCGCTCGACGTAGACACGGGTCGCGGCCGTGCAGTCCTGGCCGGTGTTGTACGTGGCGCCGAGCGCGACGCCCTTGGCCATCTCGGTCAGGTCGGCATCGCCGAACACCAGCGCCGGAGCCTTGCCGCCCAGCTCAAGATGCACGCGCTTCAGCCCGGAGCGCGCGTCCCCGGGGTCGCCGGCCGCGCGCCGCATGACGGACCGGCCGGTCGCCGTGGAGCCGGTCACGCTGATCATGTCGATCCCGGGGTCTCCGACCAAGGCCTCCCCCACCTCGGCATCCCCGGTCACGACGCGGACGAGCCCTTCGGGGAAGCCCGCCTTCGCGACCAGCTCCGCCAGGCGCAGCGTCGTGCCCGGAGTCTGGGGGGCGGGCTTGATGACGGCGCCGTTCCCGGCCGCGAGCGCGGGGCCGAGCTTCCAGATCCCCATGACCAGCGGGAAGTTCCAGGGCGCGATGGAGGCCACGACGCCGATCGGGCGGCGTACGAGCACCGAGGTGTAGCCGGCGCTCAGGACACCCGCGCCCGTTCCCTCCAGCGAGCGCGCGGCGCCCGCGAAGAACCGCAGGTTGTCCGCCGCGAACGGCAACTCGCCGTCGCGGAACACCGTGGCGGGCTTGCCGGTCTCGCTCACCTCCAGCCGGGTCAGCTCCTCGGCGTCGTCCTCCACGAGGTCGGCCAGGCGCAGCAGCACGCGTGAGCGCTCCGACGGCGTCGCCGCCGACCATTCCTGGTAGGCGTTCCGGGCTTCCCGTACGGCTTGCGCGACCTCACCGAGCGCGGTGTCGGGCACGCCGGGCAGGCGCTCTCCGGTGGCCGGGTTGATGGGTGTCCTGCTCATGGTGCTCTTTCCTTGGCGCGTTCGGTGCGGCCGGTCCCCGTACCGGCGTGGCGGCGCGGGGACCGGCGAAGGTGGTGCTCAGACGGAGGTGGTGCCGGTCGCCGTCCGCTCGATGAGGTCGGCGGCCTTGCGCAGGCCGTCGCGGCGGCGGATCTCCTCGCCCGCCTCGGCGAGCCGGGACCGCAGCGCGGTGTCGCCGATCAGCCTGTCCAGCGCGCCGACGAGCTCCTCGTCGGTGAAGGTGTAGGTCGACAGGCGCACGCCGTAGCCGAGCTCGTCGACGCGCTGGGCGTTGTCGTACTGGTCCCAGAACAGCGGCAGCAGGATCATCGGCTTGCCGAAGTGCAGCGCCTCGGTCGTGGTGTTGTTTCCGCCGTGCGTGATGACCACGTCGACCAGGGGGATGATCTTCGTCTGGGGGACGAACTCCGCTCCCCACATGTTGTCGGCCAGCTTGATCTCCTCGTGGAGCGGGCCCTTGGAGACGATGTAGCGGTGTGGCGTCGTGGCGAGCACGTCGATCACCCGCTGCATCAACTCGACGTCGGCGGAGCCCAGCGAGCCGAGGGAGAAGTAGACCAGCGCGCCCTCACGGTCGGCCAGGGAGGCCGGCAGCTCGAAGGAGTCGTCGGTCTCGCGGACCGAGGAGTCCAGGCGATGCCACGACTCTCCGAGCGGGCGGGCGTCGGTGTAGTCGGCGATCTCGGGGAACACGTAGAGGTTCAGGTCGCCCTCGTGGATGAACTCCAGCTCCGGCAGCGCGGGGGCGCCCTGCTCGACGACCCACTCGTTGAAGGCCGTCCAGATGTCCCGGTGGGTGCGGTCGTACTCGGCGCGGAACGCGTCCCACTCGCCGGAGTCGTCCGCGGGAAGGCCGCTGAACACCGGCGCGACGCCGTCGCCCTTCACCTCCAGCGGGTTGCAGGAGACGATGCGGACGAACGGCTTGCCCGCCGTGAGCAGCGCGGGGAAGGTGATCACGTTGTCCTCGACGATCACATCGGGGTTGACCCGCTCGATGATCGCCTTGAGCTGCGGCTCGCAGTACTTCGCCCCGTCGATGAGCGCGTCCCAGATCGGCTTGGTGACGGTCTCGAGCTGTGCGAGGGTGGACTTGCGGTACTCCGGCGCGGTGTCGCGGATGAAGTCCTTCCAGAACTGCCCGGCGTCCTGCTCCTCCTCGGCCGGCGGGGCGAGGTCGACCAGGTCCTCCTCGAAGCCCAGCGCCGTCAGCTTGCCCTTCCACGACGCCTCGGCCGCGAACACCACGCGGTGGCCGCGGCGGCGCAGGATGTCGCCGATGCCGACGCAGTTGTTGGTCGGCCCGTAGGCGCTCTCCGGCATGAACAGGATGGTGGCCATCAGTACTCCATGGAAATTGAAGAACGATTCAAATAAGTACGGGCAGGGTAGGTCAAATAGCAGGCTTCTATGGCCTGAAGCCAACGAGTCGTTTTAGACTCCAACTTCAACAACGGGGCACAGGGGAGGCTGGCATGAGCTCGCGCAAGAGCCGGGCGGACCGGCGGGTGGACCTCATCGAGGCCGCGCGGCGGGCGATCCTCCGTCACGGCACCCAGGGGGTCCATCTCAACCACGTGGCCGAGGAGGCCGGGCTGACGTCGGGCGCGGTGCTCTACCACTACCCCGACCTGAGCGAGCTGCTGGTGGAGGCCCACCACGCCGGGATGGAGCGGTTCTACGAGGTGCGCGTCAAGCGGGTCGCACGGTTGAGCGATCCCGCCGAGAAGCTGGTCGTCACGATCCGCTCGGGCCTGCCCGTCGGGCCGGACGACCCGGGCGTGCGGCTGCTCAACGAGCTCGGCGGCGCGGCGGCCCGCAACCGGGTGTACGCCGTCCTGCTCACCACGCTCTACGACCGGCAGGTGGCGATGTACCAGTCGATCCTGGACACCGGCTCGGCGCTCGGCGTCTTCAGCCTCACCGGCGACTCGGTGGTGATCTCCCGGAACCTGGTGGCGCTGGAGGACGCCTACGGCTACCGCATCACGGCGCGCCACCCGGTGATCGGCCCCGACGAGGCGGCGGAGAACATCCTCAGCTACGCCAGGACCGTCACCGGCAACACGCTCGAATTCGCCGCCAACTGACCTCACGACCGTCACCGGGCGATCAGGACCGCGTCCGGGGCGGACCAGCCGAGGCCGACCTCCGCGCCCGCGCGCACGCGGGTCGGCCCCTGCGCCGCGACCAGGATCGGGCGGTCGTGGCCGGGCACCCGCACCGCGATGTGGGACACGCCTCCGTAGAAGCTGACGTCGGCCACGACCCCGCGCAGGATCCCGCCCTCGCCGAGCCTGATCGACTCCGGCCGCACGCCGACCAGCGCCGGGGCGCCGGCCGGGAGTCCGCCCTCGGCGGGCAGCGTCCCGAGACCGGGTACGGACAGGCCACCGCCGGCCGCGGTCCCCTCGAACAGGTTGTTGGCCCCGATGAAGTCGGCCACGAACGGCGTGCCGGGCCGCTCGTACAGCCGCACGGGGGCGTCGATCTGCTGGACCCGGCCCGACTCCAGGACGGCGATGCGGTCGGCGAGCGACATCGCCTCCTCCTGGTCGTGGGTGACCACGACGAAGGTGATGCCGACCTCGTGCTGCAGGCGCTTGAGCTCCAGTTGCATCTCGGCGCGCACCTTCTTGTCCAGCGCGGACAGCGGCTCGTCCAGCAGGAGCAGCCGGGGGCGCTTCACGATGGCCCTGGCCAGCGCGACCCGCTGCCGCTGCCCGCCGGAGAGCTGGTGGGGGCGGCGGTTCGCGTGCTCGCCGAGGCCGACGGTCCCGAGCACCTCCTGGACCCGCGACCTGACCTCGGCCCGCGCGAGGCCCTCGCGCTCCAGCCCGTACGCGACGTTCCTGGCCACGGTCATGTGGGGGAACAGCGCGTACGACTGGAACATCAGGTTGACCGGGCGGCGGTGCGCCGGACGCGACAGCAGGTCGGTCCCGTCGAGCGTGACCGAGCCGCTGTCGGGCGACTCGAAGCCGGCGAGGATGCGCAGCAGCGTGGTCTTGCCGCAGCCGCTCGGGCCGAGCAGGGCGAAGAACTCACCCTGGCGGATGTCCAGGGTGACGTCGTCCAGGGCGACGACGTCCCCGAACCTCCGGGAGACGCCCTCGATGCCCACAAGCGTCTGGGGTACGGCGGGCGCCTCGGGAAGAGCACTCATGTCAAGGACTCCGTCAGTCGGGTCATCCGCTGGGCGACGATGATCACGGTGAAACTCACCGCGAGCAGGATCGTCGCCAGCGCGTTGATCTCAGGGGTGACCCCGAAGCGCACCATCGAGTAGATGACGATGGGCAGCGTCGGCTCGGTCGGGGCCGCGGTGAAGAAGGCGATCACGAACTCGTCCAGGGACAGCGTGAACGCCAGCAGCGCGCCGGCGGCGATGCCGGGGGCCAGGGTCGGCAGCGTGATCCGCGTGAACGTCGTCAGCGGCGACGCGCCGAGGTCGCGGGACGCCTCCTCCAGCGAGGTGTCGGCGTGGGTGAGCCTCGTCCGCACGACGGCGGCCACGAACGCCATGCCGAACACCGTGTGGGCGAGGATGATCGAGTGGAGGCCCAGCGTCATCTTGACGGCCGCGTAGAAGACCAGCAGGCCGATGCCGACGACGATGTCGGGCAGGATCGCGGGCAGCAGGCCGAGCGCGTCCAGCAGCCGCGACCGGGTGTGGCGTGCCATCCCCACGGCCAGCAGCGTGCCGAGCACCGTCGACAGGACGGTGGCCCCGAAGGCGACGATCAGCGTGTTGATCAGGCCCTCCCTGACCATCTCGTCCCCCGCGAGCTCGCCGTACCACTTCAGGCTCACGCCCTCGAAGACGTACGGCGACTTGCCGGCGTTGAACGACATCACGACGAGCACGATGATCGGCGTGTAGAGGAAGACGTAGGTGGCCCAGAAGGGGACGTAGATCAGCCGGCGCCTAGGCACGACGGCCCTCCGTCCCGCCGTACACGCGTGACGCCCAGGCCTGCAGGAACAGCAGGATGATCAGCACGGCGATCACGGCCAGCGCGAGCGTCGAGCCGAACGGCCAGTCGCGGGCCTTGAGGAACTGGTCCCTGATCAGGTTCCCCACCATGATCGAACGCCCGCCGCCGAGGATCTCGGGGATCACGAAGTTGCCGAGGCAGGGCACGAAGACGAAGACGCATCCGGTGAGGACTCCTGGCACGGTCAGCGGGAGCGTCACCGACAGGAACGTGCGCGCCGGGCGCGCCCCCAGGTTGGCCGACGCCTCGCGCAGCTGCGGGTCCAGCCGCTCGATCGCGGCGTACAGCGGAAGGATCATGAGCGGGAGGTAGGAGTAGAGCAGGCCGGTGACGATCGTGCCCTCGTTGTAGAGCAGCTGGATCGGCTTGTCGATCAGGCCGATGCCGGTGAGGGTCTCGTTCACGAGGCCGGGCCCGCTGAGCAGGATGATCCAGGCGTAGACCCGGATGAGGAAGTTGGTCCAGAAGGGCATGACGATGGCGATCAGCGCGATCGTCTTCCACTTCCTGGGCAACTGCGCGATGACGTAGGCCGTCGGGTAGCCGATCAGCAAGGCCGCCAGCGTCGTGACCCCGGCGGTCTTCACCGAGCTGACGACGATGTCGAAGTAGAGCGGGTCGAAGAGACGGCTGAAGTTCTCCAGCGTCGCCTCGTACACCACCCCGCCGAACCGGCCCCGCTGGAAGATCGTGTAGCTCAGCACGAAGGCGAGCGGGATCAGCAGGAAGACGATCAGGTAGCCGAGCCCCGGACCGAGGAACGCCAGCCGGGCGCCCGCCGTCGAGAGGGCGCGGGACCGGCGCGGTGACCGCCCCGAGGAAGGGCCGGCCACCGCGCCGGGTCGTGCGATTTCGTGCTTGGTAGTCAAGTCGGAACCGTCGCTACTTTTGCGCCGAGATCTCGGTGGAGAGACGCGTGTACTTGGTCGAGTCCTGGCCCAGGTCGATGATCGACTCGCCCTTCAGCAGCTCGGCCGGGGTCATCTGCAGCGGCGTGTTCTGCTTCAGGAGCGCCTGGTCGTTCTTGGCGACCTCGTCCATGGCGGCCTTGTTGGGCACCTTGTAGAGGATGTTCTCCGACACCCAGCTGTGGACCTTCGGGTCCAGGATGTAGTTGATGAACGCGTGCGCGGCCTCCTTGTTCTTGGAGGACTTCATGATCACCATGGTGTCCGACCAGAGGTCGCTGCCTTCCTTGGGCACCATGAACTTGATCTTCGGGTTCGTGGTCGGGCACCAGCCGTCCCACGCCTCCACCATCGCGGCCTCACCCTTGTCCAGCTTGGCGCCGAACGTGACGTCGTCGTAGAGCATGCCCCACTGCTTGGCCTTGAGCAGCAGGTCCTTGGCCTCGCCGAGCTGCTTGTCGTCGGTGGTGTTGATGGAGTAGTTGAGGAGCTTGAGCGCGGGCAGGGCGAGCCACCGCTCGGTGGTCATCATGGTGACCTTGCCCTTGAGGTCCGCCGGCGGGTTCAGGATGTCGTTCCAGCTGGTCGGCGGGGTCTTCACCAGGTCGGCTCGGTAGCAGATGCCCGTCGTGCCCCAGGTGTAGGGCACCGAGAACTTGTTGCCCTTGTCGAACGACAGCTGCGACGCCTCCGGATAGAGGTTCGCGAGGTTGGGGATGAGCTCGGGGTGCAAGGGCTCGAGCAGCCCCTGCTCGTTCAACGCCTGCGCATACTGGCCGGAGACGAACGCCACGTCGATGCCGCTGTCGGCGGTCGTGGCAAGCTTGGCCATCGCCGCCTCATTGGTGTCGTGGAGGGCGATCTTCACGTCGACGCCGAGCTTCTCCTTGACCCGCTGGGGAAGGTCCTTCGGACTGTAGTCCGGCCAGATCGCCACATTGAGCGACTGCTTGCTCAAGTCGGCGTTCGGGTTCAGTTGGTCGGTCGCCGCGCTCGGCGCCGCGCCGTCGGCGCTCGTCGAACTGCCGCCACCGCACGCCGCTAGGGCAAGCACAAGACCGGCGGCGACGGCGGCAGCCGGAAGACGACGGGTGTACCGGATTCGGGACACGGCCGCTACTCCTTAGGTTCTGAAGGTTCTGTGGTACGAGAAAGACCGCAGTGCCTGACCTTCGCACGGCAGACCAAAGCAGGAGTGTTGCAGCACATATCAACATGAGCAAGACTTTCCCGGACATTGTTAGCTCGTAGTTTGGTTGTTGAGTTGAATCTGAGTTCAACAGATCCTGACGGCGTCGCGTCGCACAGGTGGCCTCCGGTCGCCGGTGACGGCACGACCGCGCGGCTCGTCGCGGCGCTGTCGCGGGGCGCGCGCCCGCCGGGGGACTACACGGTCCTCCGGTTCCACCCTCTTCCGTCGATCCAGCTCACGGCGGCCGAACGGGGCTTCGACGTCGACCAGACCAACCACTCGGTCGTCGTGGACGAGTCGGTCGTGGTCAAGTGGCTCACCCCGCCCCTCCCGCTCCCCCAGCCCGCCCCGGAGGTCTTCGCCCACCTGACGGCCGTCGGTTTCACCGAGACCGCCCTGCCCTACGCCGCCCTGTCGGCGCGCTCCCCCGGTGGGGACGAGATGCTGGTGGCCCTGGTCACCGGTTACCTGCCGGACGCCACGGACGGCTGGGAGTGGTGCGTGGACGAGGCGGCGGCCGGCCGTACCTCCTTCGCCGCCGACCTCGGACAGCTCGCCGCCGACCTGCACGTGGCGATGGCGACCCCCTCGCCCACGTTCCCCGACGCCGTACGCACCGCCCACCCGGGCGCCGCGTGGGCCGCGCGTGCCGAGAAGGCCCTGGGCGAGGCGCTGGAGCTGACGGGCGGCGAGGACGGCGCCTGGCTGGCCGGGCGCGCCGTGGAGCTGTCCCGGGAGATCGAGCCGCTCGGCCGCGTGGGCGCCACCCCGCTGATCCGCATCCACGGAGACCTGCACGTCGGCCAGACGCTGCGCTGGCGCGACGGCTACGCCGTGATCGACTTCGACGGCAACCCCACGGTCACCGGGGCCGACCCCTTCCAGCCGGCGGCCCGCGACCTGGCGCAGCTCCGCACGAGCCTCGAACACGTGGCCCAGGTGGCCATCAGGCGCAGGGACGCCGACCCGGCCGGGACGCTCCTGTGGGCGTCCACGGCGCGGGAGATCCTGGCCTCGGCCTACCGCGAGCGCCTGGCCGATCGTGGCATGTCCGTGCTCCTGGACGAGTCACTGCTCGGCCCCCTGGAGATCGAGCAGGAGTGCCGTGAGCTGATCTACGCCACCCGCCACCTCCCCCGCTGGCGCTACGCCCCCATGGGCGTCCTGCGCGGCCGCTTCCCCACGACGGCGAAGACCCCCACCGAGGAGATCCTGTGAACCCCGAGCTGTACCTCGCCGACCTGGAGGCGAAGCCGGCGGCGCTGGAGGCGCTGGCCGGTGTGCTGGAGGCTGGAGACCCGTTCGCCGGGGTGCCGGAGGGGGTCCGGCGGGTGGTCTTCCTCGGCATGGGCAGCTCGCGGTACGCGGCGGGCGTCGCGGCCCTGCGGCTGCGCGCGGCGGGGGTCGACGCGGTGGCGGAGTACGGCTCCGCGGCGCTCGGATACCCGCCCGGCGACGACACGCTGGTGGTCGCGATCTCCGCCACCGGAGGGAGCCGGGAGACCCTGGACGCGCTGTCTCGCTACCGGGGCAAGGCGCCCGTACTGGCCCTGACCAACACCCCGGGCTCGGCCGTCACGGAGGGCGCCGACCTGGTGGTCGAGATGGCGGCGGGCGAGGAACGCGGCGGGGTGTCCTGCCGCACCTTCCAGCACACGCTGGCGCTGCTCCTCGCCCTTTCGGCGCGGCTCACGGGCGGAAAGGCCGACATACCCGGGCTCGTACGCCGGGCCGCCGACGCCACCTCCGACCTGCTGGACCGCAGGGGCGCCTGGCTGGCGGACGCGCTGACCCTGCTCGACGGCCCCCACGGCGTCTACACGATCGCGCCCGCCGAGCGGCTGTCCTCGGCCGAGCAGTCGGCGCTGATGTTCCGCGAGGGACCGCGCCGGGCCGCCGACGCCGGGGAGACCGGCGACTGGGCGCACGTGGACGTGTATCTCACCAAGACCCTCGACTACCGGGCGATCCTGTTCCCGGGCTCGCGCTACGACGAGCAGGCCATGGACTGGGTGCGGCAGCGGGGCTCGACCGTGCTTGCGGTCGGCGGGGAGGTGGAGGGCGCTCACGCGCTCAGGTACGCGGGCGACGACGATCCCGACGTGGCGCTGCTGACCGAGACGCTGGTCGCCGAACTGGTGGCGGGAACGTGGTGGGCCGGCTCCCGGTGAACCCGGCCTGTGGTCCGGTACGGCGGCGCCGTACCGGACCGGTGGTCAGCTCGTGCGGCCGTACGCCGACCTGACGGTCAGGACGTACTCCACGAGCGTGATGAGCGTCGACTTGACGGCGTCCCTGGAGCGGGCGTCGGTGCGCACGATCGGGATGTGCGGGGCCAGCGTGAGCGCCTCCCGGACCTCCTGCTCGACGTGCGGGTAGTGCCCGTCCCAGCCGTTGATGCCGACCACGAAAGGGAGCCCGGCCTCCTCGAAGTAGTCGATCGCCGGGAAGCAGTCGGCCAGCCGCCTGGTGTCCACCAGCACGACCGCGCCGATGGCACCTCGGACCAGGTCGTCCCACATGAACCAGAAACGGTGCTGGCCGGGCGTGCCGAACAGGTAGAGGATCAGGTCCTGGTCCAGCGAGAGCCGGCCGAAGTCCATCGCCACCGTGGTCGTCGTCTTGTGCGGTGTCAGACCCAGGTCGTCGATGCCCGCGCTCGCGTCGGTCATGACCGCCTCGGTGGTAAGCGGGAGGATCTCCGACACCGCCCCCACGAAGGTGGTCTTGCCGACGCCGAAGCCGCCCGCGACGACGATCTTCGTCGACGTGAGGGCGCCGCCACGGCTAGAGCCTGCGAAGTCCACTGAGAACCCTTTCGAGCAGGTTGTGGTCTGGTTGTCCCTGGTTAAGCCGCGGCAGATGCAGGCGAACCAGACCTTCGTCGGCCATATCGGCGATCAGCACGCGGGCCACGCCGAGCGGGACCCGCAGCAGTGCCGAGATCTCGGCGACCGAACGGACGGAGTGACAGAGCACGATGATCGCTTCCTGCTCGGGAGTGAGCAGGGACAAATCATCGCTCATTATGGGGGCCGATGAGACCAGAGTTTCCATCGCCAGGTGGTAGTTCGGCTCGGCCCGGCCCCCGGTGACGGCGTACGGACGGAAGAGAGGCTCGTCCTCGGTCCCGTCACCCCCGAGCATCACCGGATCCTGGACGTCTGCAACTCAGCGCGAAGGGCGGGGGTGAGCACCTGGCCCGCGCGCTCGACCAGCAGCGTCATCTGGTACGCGACCAGACCCATGTCGCACTCGGGGGATGCCAGCACGGCGAGGCACGACCCGTCGCTGATGGCCATGACCAGCATGATTCCGTGCTGCATCTCGACCACCGTCTGCGTCACGCCTCCGCCGTCGAACACGCGGGACGCGCCGAGCGTCAGGCTCAGCAGCCCGGCCGCGACGGCGGCGAGCTGGTCGGCCCGGTCCGGCGGGAACCCCTCGGAGTTCGCCAGCCTGAGGCCGTCGGTGGAAACGACGACCGCGTGCGCCACGCCTGGTGTTCCACTGACGAACTCCGTGATCAGCCAGTCGAACCTGCGTGCCTCGTGACTTAGCTCAATCACGAGCCCTCCTCATCAGTACGGCGCCAGTCAATGCGGGGTTGGTCGTTGTCAGGATTGCGGGACGCGGATTCCGAGATGTCGGCGCGGCCGCGCTGGATCCCCTGCTGGAAGCGCGACATCCGGGCGCGGACGAGGTCCGCGGACACGTCCGGGCGCGGCACGGGGGCCGCGGCGGGCGTGGACGGAGCCACCGATCCCGGCACAAGGTTGGCCTTCGGCGTCCTCTTGGGCAAACCGGCCGCCGTGATACCCCCCAAAGAGGGATCTACCACCGCGTCCGCCGCCTGCCATCCGCTGTCGGCGGTGGAGCCCCATGTTCCGCCGCCGGAAGCGCCCTGTGAGGGTTCCGGGGCCCGCTGAACGCGCTCCACGGGCCTCGCAGGACCGGATCCCGTCGCGGGGCCCTGCGGCCCCGCCGGTGTCGGCGCCCCGGTGGCGGCGATCTCCTGTGTGTCGGGACGGCGGAACCACGCCGACTCGACCGATGCGAAGATCGGCAAGAATTCGTCCCCTTGTTCCAGCGGCGACTCGTGATTGCCGGTCGGCGGGTCCCCTGCCTCGTTGTTCCCCCACCTCTCGGCACTCTGGCGCGCTGGAGGCGCCGGAGCCGCCGGTGCGGGACCCCGGTCGGCGGGAGCCCCCTGCGCCGTGCCCCACGGCGCGAAGGATGCCCTGTCGGCTCGTGCCGGGCCCGTCGCCGGCCCGGCGAGAGGCCCGGTCGGAGGTTCCGCTGAGGGCGCGGCCGGGCGCCGGGTCGAGGGCCCGGCGTACCCGGACGGCTCCTCCGGGCGTCGCACCGGTCCGGTGGAGGACCCAATGGAAGGCCCGGTGGACGGCCCGGCAGGCGACCTGGTGGGCACGTTCGGGTCCAGGGCCGCTCCGGGCGACCTCGCGGGCAGCGCGTTCGGCCCTGTGGACGATCCGGGCGACCTCGGGCCGGTGGACGGCCCCGTCGGCCCGGTGGAAGGCCCGACCGGGCCGAAGCCGGGGCCGCCGTTGGGACCGACCGGCCCGAGGGGCCCGGTGCCCGGACCCCCCGCGCCCATGACCGGCGAGAACGCCGGATCGGACGCCCCCGGCACCGGGCCCGTGTACCCGGACAGGGGTCCGGTCGGCGCGGGGTCCGCGAAGGCCCCGCGCGGCTCGGGGGACGACGATCTCGCGCCGTTGAAGGCGGGCGAGCCTCCGGCCCCGTTGAACTCGGCGAACGTTGAGGACGACCTGTTGGATCCCGGCTCGGCGGGACCCTCCCCCTGCGCGCCCCGCTGGGGCAGCACCGGCGACCGCCCGGCCGCCACGGTGATGAGCTGCGGCGGGAAGAGCACCATGGCGATGAGGCCGACCGAGTCGCCGCGCCGCAGCTGGACGCGGATGTTGTGGCGCAGCGCGAGGCGGCCGACCACGAACAGTCCCATGCGGCGGGACACCGAGACGTCCACCACGGGCGGGTCGGCCAGCCGCCGGTTGATCTCGCTGATCTCCTCCGGCGTCATGCCGATGCCGGAGTCGCTGACGGCGAGGAGGGCGCCGCCTCCCTCGATCATGCTGCTCGACACCACGACCCGGGTGTTGCCGGGCGAGAAGGCCAGGGCGTTCTCGACCAGCTCGGCGACCAGGTGGACCACGTCGTTGGCGGCGTGCCCGGCGACGGCGGAGCTCCTGTGGACCTTGACGCTCACCCGCTCGTAGCCCTCGACCTCCGAGAGCGACGCCCGTACGACGTCCACCAGCTTGGCGGGCTGGCTCCGCTTGCGCGCCGCCTCGTGGCCCGCGAGGACCAGCAGGTTCTCACTGTTGCGGCGCATGCGGGTGGCCAGGTGATCGAGCTTGAACAGGTCGCCCAGGCGCGCGCCGTCCTGCTCGCCGCGCTCCAGGCCGTCGATCAGCGAGATCTGCCGCTCGACCAGCGTCTGGATGCGCCGCGAGAGGTTGACGAACATCGCGTTGACGTTGCCGCGCAGCTGCGACTCCTCGGCGGCGAGACGCAGGGCCTGCCGGTGGACCTCGTCGAAGGCGGTGGCGACCTCTCCGATCTCGTCGTGGGTGCCCACGATGATCGGCTGAACGTCGGGGACCTCGGCTCCGTCGCCGGACTCGCGCATGTGCCGTACCACCGCGGGCAGGCGGAACCCGGCGATCTCCAGCGCCTCCGACCGCAGCTTGCGCAACGGCCTGACCAGCGAGCGGGCGATCAGGACCGTGGTCGCCAGCACCAGCAGGACCAGCGCGAGGATCAGGACCCCGGCGATGATCGCGTTGCGCCGTTCGGCGGATTCGAGGGCCGCACCCCGGGCCGCGACCGAGGCGGCCACGCGCGTCTCCACCTGCTGGAGCAGCTGGATGGCCTTGGTGCTGTCGTCGAACCACTGCTTGACGGCGGTGCCGCGCACGCCGGCATCACGCACCGGAAGGTTGCGGCTGGCCAGGGCGATGGCCCACGACTTCGTCAGCTCGGCCCTGATGACCTGGGTACCCCGGACGGTCTGGGCCAGAAAGCGGCCGTTGTCGGCCCCGGCCTCGCCGTTGAACGTGGTCATCGCGGCCTTCTGCCGCGACCGCGAGGCGATGAACTCCTCAAGGGTGTCTGAGCTGAACCGCTCCCCGCGCGCCAGCGCGCCGAGGAGCGTGCCTCGCTGCTGGGAGGCCTCCTCCTTGGCGTGCGCCAGGGCGCTGAGGGCGCGTGAGTCGCCGGTGAGCTGCGGGTCCTCGTTGGCCTGGCTGATCTCGTCGTGCAGGCGGAGCAGCGAGACCACGAGGTCGGTGTACTTCGCCGGCTGGCCGCCCTTGCGGATGACCGCCACGGTGTCGAGCCGGGTCGAGACCTGCCGGGCGTCCTCGACGGCGCGCACGCCGTACTCGGAGTCGATCTTCCCGAGGTCGTCACGGACCCTGGCGACGCCGTCGTCGACGGCCTTGCGCTGGCCGGTGAGCGCGGCCTTCTGCTGGCGGTTCGTCTGGTACCAGATCGTCCTGTCGCGTTCCAGCCCCAGTGCCACGCTGAGGTCGCGCAGATGACCCGCGATCACGGCCTCGGACGCGCTCCGCTGGTAGACCGCGACGCTGTCGATCGACGACACCACGCGCAGGCCCGCGAGCAGCACGCCGACGACCGTGGGCACCAGGATGAGCGCCGTCAGACGCGCGGGCACCCGCCAGTTGCGCAGCGAGAACCGCGACACACCGTTGCGGCCGTGCTGGGGGCCCGAGCCGCCCTGTCTGCCCGAGTGCTTGCGCCGCTTGGCTCCCGAACCCGGCCCGGTCTGGAGTGTGGTCTTGGTCTCGGTTTCCGTCGTGCTCACCGCCACCCCCCGCGATCTTCCATGCATGGATGACGGCATGGCTGATAACTACATAAGCGGGGACAATTCGACCACAAGGTCACCAATGCCGTTGCCAGAACCGGGACACCAACCGTAATTGTTATGAATCCCGGAGCTATCGCGACGTCTCCTACCTGCGAAAGTCAGCGCAGAGCCGCGAGCACGTGCTCCCGAACCTGCGCCCGCTGCGCAGCATCGGTGATGGGCCGGCCTGACCTGTCCACCACATAGAAGACGTCGACCGCCTCCGCGCCGAGAGTCTCCACTCGTGCGGCACGGACGTCAAGGTTACATTCCCCAAAAGCACGGCCGATTCGCCACAAAAGCCCTGGACGATCATGTGCGCGCACCTCGACGACCGTGGCCGTCTGGGAGGCGTCGTCGACCAGGCTGACCCTCGGCGGGGCCACCGGGACGCGGGCCGGCCGCAGCGACCTCGTACGCCGGGCCAGCCGCTGCTCGATGTCCAGGCGGCCCGCCAGCACCAGGCGCAGATCGGCCTCCAGCGTGGCGGGATCCGGCGGCGTGCCGTACTCGGGCACCACCGAGAACTCGATCACCGCAGTGGTCGAGGCGGAGGCGGCGGAGGCCGCGCGCACTACCATGCGGTGGGCCGCCAGCACGCCGGCCGCCCGCCAGAGCAGGCCGGGCCGGTCCGGCGCCACCACGGTCACCGCGCCGCCGTTCACGCGCACCGCGCCACCGCCGTGCCTGGCCAGGGAGGCCTGCTGGGGCGACAGCGAGGGGGCGGGCGTGGGCGGGGTGCCGGACAGGGCCGAACGCACCCTGCGGACCAGCTCCGAGACCAGGGACGCCTTCCAGGTGTTCCAGGCGGCCGGCCCGGTGGCGTTGCCGTCGGCGACGGCCAGCGCGGCCAGCAGTTCGAGCACCTCGCGCGAGCCGACCGCCTCGGCGACCCGCGAGATCGTCACCGGGTCGTCGAGGTCGCGCCGGGTGGCGGTCTCGGGCAGCAGCAGATGGTGGCGGACCACGGTGGCCAGCGTGTCCACGTCGGCGGGCGGCAGGCCCATGCGGGCGCCGATGTCCCTGGCGACGATCTCGCCGGTCGTCGAGTGGTCGCCAGGCCAGCCTTTGCCCACGTCGTGCAGCAGGGCAGAGATGAGCAGCAGGTCGGGGCGCGACACCTCGCGGGTGAACGACGCCGCGCCCGCCGCCGCCTCGATGAGGTGGCGGTCGACCGTGAAGCGGTGGACCGGATTGCGCTGCGGGCGGTGCCGCACGCGCTCCCAATCAGGGATGAGCCTGACGATGATGCCGGCCTGGTCGAGCTCCTCCCACACCGGCACGGCCGCGCGCCCGGCGCCGAGCAGCGCCACCAGCGCGTCACGGGCCTCGTCCGGCCAGGGTACGGGCAGCGCCGGCGACTGGGCCGCGAGCACGGAGACCGTGGCGGGGGCCATCGGCAGTCCGGCCTCGGCCGCCGCGGCGGCCGCCCTGAGCAGCAGGATGGGATCGTCCTTGGGGTTGACGCCGCGCGCCAGGACCACCTCACCGCCGTGCTCGACGACGCCGTCGGCCAGCGGGCGCCGCCCGCGAGGCGCGGGGCCCGACAGCAGGCGGTCGACGGTGCGCCAGGTGGCGTCGAAGGCGTGGGCGATCGTGCGCCCCGCCTCCGCCAGCCGGCGCATCAGGGCCTCGGCGTCCAGCAGGCCGAGCGCGGCGGCAACGGCGTCCTGCTCCTGGAGGACCAGGCGGTCGGCGCCGCGTGCGGTGACCAGGTGGAGCCCGTGACGGACGTCGAGCAGGAACTCGTACGCCTCCCGCACACGGGGGCCGGGCGCGGAGGCGACCCAGGCGGCGGCGACGGCCTGCATGGCCTGCACGTCGCGGATCCCGCCCCGGGAGTCCTTGAGATCGGGTTCGAGCAGGAAGGCCAGCTCGCCGGACGACTCGGCGCGTTTGTCCGCCGCCTCGCGCAGCTCGGCGAGCCTGCGGCGCGAGTCGGCGCGCCACTCGGCGAGGACGGCCTCACGGGCCGCCCTGGTCAGCTCGGGGTCGCCGGTGACGTGGCGGGCCTGGATGAGCCCGAGCACCGCCTTGAGGTCCTCGCGTGCGACCTTGGTCACCTCGTCGACCGTGCGGACCGAGTGGTCGAGCCCGAGGCCTGAGTCCCAGATGGGGTACCAGATGCGGTCGGCGATGCGGGCGACATCGTCCTGACCGTTGTGCAGGAGCACCAGGTCGAGGTCACTTCCCGGGGCGAGCTCTCCTCGTCCCAGGCTGCCGACCGCGACCAGGGCGACACCGGTGCCGGCGAACGCGGCACCGGTACCCGCCGTGGGAGCGCCGGACCCCGTCAGGGCAGTGCCGGCGCCGCGATCCTCTCCGGATACGAACCCACTCTTCGCCCCCCCGGGCAGGTTCCGGCCCTCCCGTCCGAACGGCTGTGGACACGCCGTGCGGAACAGGTCGGCCAGCCAGCGGTCGATGTCCGCGGCCCGCTCCTTGCGGGCCGCGGCATATGAGCGAGCGTCGCCTCTCATCATCCGGTTAGAGGGCCTCCGGTCCGCGTTCTCCCGTGCGGACCCTGATCACGGTCTCCACGGGGACCGACCAGACCTTGCCGTCGCCGATCTTGCCGGTCTGGGCGGCCTTGACGATGACGTCGATGACATCCTCGGCGTCCTCCTCCTCGGCGAGGACCTCCACGCGGACCTTCGGCACCAGGTCGACCTGGTACTCGGCGCCGCGGTAGACCTCGGTGTGACCGCGCTGGCGGCCGTAACCACTGGTCTCGCTGACCGTCATGCCCTTGACCCCGAACTGCTCCAGGGCGGCCTTGACGTCGTCGAGCTTGAAGGGCTTGATCACCGCTGTGATGAGCCTCATGCGTCTACCTTCTTCGACACTGATTGGACAGGACCGTTCACCGCGGCGACGCCCGACGCGTGAACGGAGCCGAGGTCGTAGCCGGTCTCGGCGTGGGTGGTGATGTCGATGCCGGTGACCTCGTCCTCTTCAGTGACCCTGAAGCCCATCGTCTTGTCAATGATCTTGCCGATGATCCAGGCGAGGATGAACGAGTAGAGCCCGACGACGACGGGCCCGAGGACCTGGCGTCCGAGCTGCGTGAGCCCGCCGCCGTAGAACAGGCCCTTGGCCTGCGGGTCCAGGAACGGGTAGGCGGCGAGGAAGCCGAGCGAGATCGCGCCGAGCGCTCCGCCGACCAGGTGGACGCCGACCACGTCGAGGGAGTCGTCGAACCCGAGCTTGTACTTCAGGCCGACGGCGTAGGCGCAGACCGCTCCGGCGATGGCGCCGATGACGATCGCGGCCCAGGGGTCGACGAAGCCACAGGCGGGGGTGATGGCGACCAGACCGGCCACAGCGCCGGAGGCGACGCCGAGGGTGGTGGAGTGCCCGTCGCGGAACTTCTCGACGAGGATCCAGGCACCGGCGGCGACGGCGGTCGCGATCTGGGTGTTCATGAAGGCCAGACCGGCGGTGCCGTCGACCGCGAGCTCGGAGCCGGCGTTGAAGCCGAACCAGCCGAACCACAGCAGGCCGACGCCCAGCAGGACCAGCGTGAGGTTGTGCGGGCGCATGGGATCCTTGCGCCAGCCGCTGCGCTTGCCGAGCACCAGGGCGAGGGCGAGGCCCGCCGCACCGGCGTTGACGTGGACCACCGTGCCGCCGGCGAAGTCCTCGATGCCGAGCTGGGTCAGCCAGCCGCCGCCCCACACCCAGTGCGCGACCGGGAAGTAGACGATCGTCGCCCAGACCACCGAGAAGACCACCCAGGCGCCGAACTTGGCGCGGTCGGCGATGGCGCCGCTGATCAGGGCCACGGTGATGATGGCGAAGGTGAGCTGGAACGCCGAGAACACCAGGCTCGGCATACCGGTGCCGTCATCCTTGGTGGCGGTGTCGACGAGGCTCTGCAGGCCGACATCCCCGAGTCCGCCGACGAACTTGTTGAGCAAGTCGTTGCCGTTCGGGCCGAAGGCAAGGGAGTGACCGTAGAGGACCCATGCGATCGTTACGGTGATGATGCTGACGAACGACATCATCATCATGTTCAGGACACTTTTGGCCCTGGTCATGCCCCCATAGAAGAACGCGAGACCTGGAGTCATGAGCAGCACCAGTGCGGTGGCCGCGAGCATCCAGGCTGTAGTGCCGCTATCGATCTTCATTCGATGCGACCCTCCTTACAAATGGCGTGTGGCCGATTTCTCCCGCAGTGGGCGCTCCAGGGCTTCATTGACCGGCTGCGCACTGACGTTGGGCGAAAGCGTGTTCTTCTGCCGTTTCAGGTCTTGACCTGGTGTGTTTCACGTACGTGAAACTCACGGGCACGATGTTTCGGCCATGTTTCGGAGGGCCCGCCAACCGATATCGGCGTGTCCTTAATATCGCGCCAGGGTGGTGGGAGAGCGGTCATGTGACAGCTGACCAGCGTCACGACCTGCGGTCATGCGGTGGAGGGCCCCACGCGCATGACCGCCGAAAAGGGGGGAAAATTCCGAAAAGATGCACGGAACCACCAAGGGCCGCAGGCGCTCACGCCGCGGCGTGAGCCATCTTCCGCAAGCGGGCGAGAGCGTCGCGCTCCAGGCGCCGCGCACGGTCACGGCCGATGCCGTACCGCTCGCCGACCTCGGTGAGCGTGTGCTCGCGCCCGTCGACCAGGCCGTAACGCCAGCGCAACATCTCGCGCGTCTGACCTTCCAGGCCGAGCAGCCAGTCTTCGAGACGCTCGCGTTCGAGGGTGTCCATGGCCTGCTGCTCGGGGTTGGCCCAGGTGTCGTCGGCGATCATGTCGCCGAGCTCGGTCTCGTCCTCGTCGCCCACGCCGAGCTGCAGCGACACCGGGTCGGAGGCCCAGCGGCGCAGCTCACGAACCCGCTCGATCGGCAGTTCGAGGACGGCCGCGAGATCGGCGTCGGTCGGCTCGGCGTCCAGCTCGGCCATCATGTCGCGGCGGACCCGCATCAGGCGGGTCATCTGCTCGCCCGCGTGGGTCGGCAGGCGTACGGGCCTCGCCTGCTCGTGGATCGCGCGGCCCACGGACTGGCGGATCCACCACGTGGCGTAGGTGGAGAACTTGTAACCCCGTTGGTAGTCGAACTTCTCCACGGCCCTGACCAGGCCCAGGTTCCCCTCCTGGACCAGGTCGATCAGCGGCATCCCCCTGCCGGAGTACTTCCTTGCCACGGCCACGACGAGCCGCAGGTTGGCCTGGATGAACTCGTCCTTGGCGCGCTGGCCGGACACCGCCAGCCGTTCGAGCTCCTCGTCGGTGGCGTTGGACGCCTTCGGCTCGGGCAACCCGCTGTCCAGGAGCTGCTCGGCGAAAAGACCCGCCTCGATGCGCTTGGCCAGCTCGACCTCCTGGTCGGCGCTGAGCAGGGGCACTCTTCCGATCTCGGCCAGGTAGGTGCCGAGCAGATCTCTGTCGGCCACCTGCTGGTCCTGCGTCCGATTCCCCGTCGGCCTTGCCATTCCTATGGCACCTCGTCTCGCCGCGCCCGCCCTGACGTGCGGGTGGAGTCGGCCACGCAGGCCCTGAATGCCGGCGCGGCGTCCTCTCCCCCTCTTGCCCCAATCAACGTCCAGTCCAAGGCAAAGATTCCCAAAAGAGATACGACCGGAGAATGGTTTCAGTCGTCCTCCTCAGGTATGAGTTCGTACCTGAGAGGCTCAGGGATGCACCGGGAAAACGCAGATGAATGCCATGAACAAGGCTCAGGGTGATCGAATTGCGGAGATGGCGTCGGCGAGCATCGCGCCGACGTCTCCCAGCAGGTGACCGCCCTCCACGACCACCCGCCTCCCGCCGGAGACGACCGAATGGACGTCGGAGGCCGTCGCCCCGAAGACGACCGTCTCCCCGGCTGACGCGCTGCCCGCCCCGGCCGTGCGCACGGAGTCCAGGCGTACGGACACGAGGTCGGCCCAGGCCCCGGGGACGATGAAGCCGGCGTCGGGGTGGCCGAGCGAGGCCTGCCCCACCATCGTGGCCGCGCGCAGCAGGTCGGCGGCCGTCCAGTGGCCCCGCTCCCCGGTGGTGAGGCGCTCGCCGAGCTCGACCGCTCTGGTCTCCTCCAGCAGGTCGATCATGGCGTTGCTGTCGCTGCCGAGCGTGATCGGCGACCCGGCGTCCTGCAGCGTGCGAGCCGGGCCGATGCCGTCGGCGAGGTCCCGCTCGGTGGTCGGGCACACGCAGACGTAGGTCGAGGACCCGCCGAGCAGGGCCACGTCCACGTCCGAGAGGTGGGTGGCGTGGACGGCGGTCGTGCGGGGGCCGAGGATGCCGTGCTCGTACAGCACCTGCGCCGGGGTCGCGCTGTAGGTCTGGACGCAGTGCCGGTTCTCGGTGCGCCGCTCCGAGATCTGCGTGTGCAGCGGCGCGGCCCTGCGGTGCCCGAACTCGGCGACCACGGGCATCTGTTCCGGCGGGCAGGCGCGCACTGAGTGCACGGCCGCGCCGACCACCACGTCCTCGGTGAGGATGTACTCGTTCGCCAGGTCGTCCACGCGCTCGGCCCAGTGGTGGGCGTCCCCGTCGCCGAAGCGGAGCTGCGTGCCGTCCAGGGGGGCGCCGATGTTCTCCGTGAGGTAGCAGGCGTCCAGCAGCGTGATGCGCAGTCCCGCGTCCCTGGCAGCCTCGATGAGCGCGTGCCCCATCGCGTTGGGATCCTCGTACGGCCGGCCGCGCTCGCCGTGGTGCAGATAGTGGAACTCCCCGACGGCGGTGATCCCCGCCAGCGCCATCTCGGCGAAGGTCGCCCTGGCGAGGGCAAGGTAGGTGTCGGGGTCGAGCCTCGCGGCCACCGCGTACATGCGCTCGCGCCAGCCGCGGAAGGTCTCGGAACCGGCATGCGCCTGCCCGCGCAGCGCCCTGTGGAAGGCGTGGGAGTGGGCGTTGGCCATGCCCGGCAGGGTGAGGCCCGCCAGCCGCACCGCTTCGCGCGGCGGCGCGGCGACCCCGCGCTCGACTTCGGCGAACCGGCTGCCCTCCACCCGGACGAGTACTCCCTCGACCGCCTCACCGGGATGCAACCAGGCCAGCTCGCACCAGTAGGTCAGGTCGGACACTCCCCCAATCTTTCAGGGAAAAAGTCAACATTCGTCCTGTTATACGAACCATTTTGTCCACGTCACAGAGCGCCGCCTCAGTTCACCGGCCCCGCCGCGGGGCGGATGGTGATCTCGGTGATGTGGGCGTCGTCGGTCGCGGTCACCGCCGAGACGACGGCGCGGGCCACGGACTCGGGAGCCAGATACTTGCGGGGATCGAAGTCGCCACCCTCCTGCCTGCGCACCTCCCGCTGCATGTCGGTGGCGACGCGCCCTGGATAGACGGTGGTGACGCGCAGACCGTGAGGCTCCTCCTCCTGCCGGAGGGCGTCGGCGAGGGCCCGGAGCGCGAACTTGGCGGCGGAGTAGGGGGCCCAGCCCGGGTTGGCCCGCTGCCCGGCACCAGAGTTGATCATCACCACGTGGCCCCTGGAGGCGCGGAGCGCCGGGAGGAGCAGCCTCGTGAGGCCCGCGACTGCGGTCACGTTCACCTCGAACGACTCCCGCCAGGCCTTGAGGGGCACATCGGCGATCGGGCCGAGCCGTGCCACGCCCGCGCTGTGGACCAGCACGTCCAGCCGGTCGATATCGGCGACCGCCTCGGCCACCGCGCGCTCGTCGGTCAGCTCGACCGGCCACGGGCGCGCTCCAAGCTCGTCGCAGATCTCCAGGAGCGCCGTGCTCTCACGCCCCCCCACGAGCAGGTCGTGCGTCGGCGCGAGGGCCCGGGCGATGGCCGCCCCCACCCCGCGGGAACCTCCGGTGATCAGCGCGATCGGTCGTCCAGTCATGCGCTTCACCCTAGGGGCAATGCCGCTATGAGATCTTCCTCCACACGCGGCCTTGGGGCCGATGCCCGGTCAGGGGCGCAGGAACACGCCGGTCTGGTCGGTCATGCGCTCGTGTTCCTCCAGGCGGGCCCGGGTCCGCAGCGGCGCTGCCTCGGCCATCGCCTCCAGCAGCAGCATCGCGAGGGCCAGCGGCGCCGCGTGCGAATCGCAGACGGCCCTGACCCCCACCGGCGCCGGCAGCACCAGGTCCGCGGGGAACGGCACATCGGCGCGGTCGGCGATGACGGCCGTTCGGAAACCGAGCTTGGCGGCGTACTCCAGCGCGTGCACGGATTCGGCCGGATAGCGGGGCAGGACGACGGCGAGCAGCCACTCGGACCCGGCACGGCGCGCGGCGTGCAGGCCCTCGGTCAGCTCGGACCCGCCATGGGTCAGAGGCCGCACGTCGGGATGGATGCGCCGGGCGTAGTACGAGAAGGTCGTCACCAGCCCCGAGGAGCCGCGCAGGCCGAGGACGGGCAGCGGCTCGCATGCCGCGAGCGCCGTGCCGAGCCCCTCGATGCGGCCCGGCAGGCCGTCCGGCCGGACGCCCGGCACACCGGAACCGGCGGCGAGGCGGTCGCGGACGGCCGCGAGGTTGCGTATCTCGTGCTCGATCATCTCGTGCAGGAAGCCCGCCGCGCCCTCGCGCCGGGGCTGGTCGGGGTCCGCCCCGCCGTCGCCGCCCACCACGAGAGGGCGGAGCGCCTGGCGGAGCTCGGGATACCCCGCGAAGCCGAGGGCCATCGCGAACCGGGTCACCGACGGCTGGCTCACCCCCGCCCGCTCGGCCAGCTCGACGCTCGAAAGGAAGATCGCCTCAGGAAGGTGCTCGCCCAGGTACTGCGCGATGCGCCGTTGGACGGGCGACAGGCGCCTGCCCTGGACCAGCCGTTCGAGCCCGTCCGCCACTTCCACCTCCAGCCCCCCGGGGCAGCCACCCCGTGATCGACAACGCCGGGGAGCGCCTTCCTCATCCCGCCTGTGTCCCCGTGCCCTCGGGGGGATGGGGCCGCCCGGGTGAATGGCCGCATTCAGGCCGGGGACCGAAGGCTACCTCCAGGTACGGATGTACGAGGTGCTGGCATGGTCGTAACGCCGCCGGACAGGCGATATGTGGCTATTCACCAATAGCAACCGGTCCGCAAACTACGCGTTTCGCGTTGCTCTGATCGTGAATACCCCCGTCGCCTCCCGGCCGGACGTCAGGCGAGGAGAGCGGGGGCCAGCTGGTGGAGGTGGTCCAGGCACTCGTCCAGGTCGCGGACGAGAGGCTGTACGCACACGTGGTCGGCTCCGGCCTCATGGTGGGCGCGGACTCGCCCGGCGATGGTCTCCGGGTCACCCCAGGGCACGATGGCGTCGACGAGGGCGTCGCTGCCGCCGCCGGCGAAGTCGTCGTCGGTCCAGCCCAGCTCGCGCAGGCTGTTGAGGTAGTTCGGCAACTTCAGGTAGAAGGCCATGTAGTCGCGGGCGATGGAGCGGGCCCGGTCGGGGCTGGTGCTGAGCACGACCGCCTGCTCGGGGGCGAGCAGCAGGTCGGGACCGAGGATCTCCCGCGCCCTCGCGGTGTGCTCGGGGGTGACGAAGTAGGTGTGGGCGCCCTGGGAGCGCTCCGCCGCGAGCCGCAGCATCTTCGTCCGCAGGGCGGCGAGCACCCGGGCCGGCGGCTCGGGCAGCGGGGCATCGTAGGGGGCCTTGTCCATGGCGTCCAGGTACGTGCGCATGGTCTCGACCGGCTTGCCGTAGTCGTGCCCGCGAGGGGTCACCAGCGGGGCGTGGCTCACGCCGAGTCCCAGGATGAAGCGGCCCCCCGACAGCTCGGCCAGGGCGTCCGCCCCGGAGACCGCGGCCGCCGCGTCGCGCGCGTAGATGTTGGCGATGCCGGTCGCGACCACGAGCCGTTCGGTGCCCGTGAGCAGGATGGCGGAGTTGACCAGGGATTCCTTGCCGCCGAGCAGCTCGGCGATCCAGAGGGCCCCGTAGCCGAGCTCCTCCATGGTCGCGGCGGCCCTGCGGCTTCTTTCTGCGGACTCCTGGCCCAGCAACGAGAGCCATACGCCGACCTTGCCGATGCGCTGCTTCACTGCCGCGAGGTCGACGCTCTGGTTGTTCGGCATGGATCGCCCCTCAACGTCCGGTGCTGGTCACGTGGGAGCCTTCCCTCCGGGGCTCGCCGGCCACGCCGGGTTTTCCCGATTCAAGGCGAGACCTGTACCAAGACTCTCCATCGTCGGCACCCGTAGGATCCACGCATGGAGCGGGCACTGATCTGGTTGCACGGCGGCGCGTGGATGCGGCGGCACGCCGGCGAGCGGTCGCGCGAGATCCTGGCCGTTCACGGCCTCGACGTCGTACCGGTCACCCACCGGCTGAGCGGTGAGGCGACCTGGCCCGCCCAGCTCGACGACATACGGGCCGCCGCGCGCAAGCTGCGCGCCGACAAACCCGGGGTGCGGGTGCTGGTCGGAGGCAGATCCTCGGGCGCCCACCTGGCGCTCCACCTGGGCCTGCGCGGCATAGACGCCCCCGACGACGTGGCCGGCGTGATCGCCTGCTCGCCTCCCGTGGACCCGCTGGCCGCCGACTGGCCCGAGTCACGCGTCGCGGGAAGCCCCTGGGCCCGGCTGCTCGGCCACGTGCCCGTCGCGGGGGACGATCTCACCGCGGACGTCACCCCTACCAACCACGTGGGCAACGGGGTGCCCGTGCTGCTCCTCCACGGGGCCGGGGACACCACGGTCCCCCCGACCCAGACGCTCGACCTGGCCAACGCGCTGCTGGCCTCCGGCCACCCCGTGACGGCCTACCTCGCCTCCGGGGATCACGACCTTGACCTGGGCGCGGACGACGTCCGTCAGGTCATCGCCTCGTTCCTGCGGGCCTAGTGACGGACGCCGTACTCCCTGCGGATCTCGTTGGCGGTCCCCTTGATCTGGTCCTGCGTCTGGAGCAGCCGGGCCTCGGCCTCCTCGGTGCGGGCCTCGGCCGCCATGGTCCGGTTACCGGTGCTCGTGCCGAACCGCCACTTCGCCCGTGCCTTCAGCTCGCGCATCTTCCACTTGTCCATGAAGCCCATCGCGCTTCGCCTCCCTGAGAGCGATCATCGTTCGCTCCGGCACACTCCCCCGAGATTCGCGAATAATGCCCGCCTCAGGTGTCATGGCAGCTCACGGGGCCTACGCTCACTTCGCCCGGCGCTCGCCGCTCCACACCGAGGGCAGATCGTGGCGGCCCGAGACGAACTCCTGGATGCTGATCTTGACCCTGATCGCCGGCCGCCGCCAGCGGTTCTCGCGGTGGACGGCCTTGGCCATCTTCGACGGTTTCGGCCTGCGCGACCCCGGCGCGAAGAACCAGTGGGCCCAGGGCGAGCCGGGACGCGCCAGTCGTACCGCTCCGGCGATCAGCAGGATCGGCGCGAACAGGCCCGCGAGGCCGGTCCAGATCTTGCCCTTCAGCAGGGTGACCACCGCGAGGACGAGGTTGACGGTCAGCAGGAGGGCCGCCGACCACCTCCCGCTCGGGGACGGGTCGGGCGCCTCCCAGCCGAGGGGGCGCAGGCCCAGCAGCAGGAGCAGCGTCACCGCGATCGCGACGAACACCGCGTCGACCGAGGTGCGCCCCTCCTCGGACCAGTAGACGTCCCTCAGGTGGAGGATCAGGGCGAACTCATCCAGCACCAGGGCGGCGCCCACCCCGAACAGGGCCGCCGTCATGGCGTACCACCCCGGAGACAGGCCGGCGGTCACCAGCCCGGCGACGCCGCCGAAGAGCATGAGCACCACGCCGAACACGACATGGTGCACGTGGACGTCGCCGACGTTGACGTTACGGAACAACCCCACCCTCGCCCGGATCAGCCGGACGTTGAGGCGCGTGAACAGGAACGTGACGATCAGCGCCGCCAGAAAGCAGAAGAGCGGCAGCCTTCCGCTGTCGATGATCCGCTCGTGAAACCAGATCCCCACAGGCATCCCCCAGTACCGATGCTACGGTCCCGCCGGGAGTGATCCCCCGGCCGAAGGCCCCCGACCCACGCTAGGCGGGCGACTTTTCGGACCAGGGGTGGTTCAGGGGCGGCTCAGGGGTTTCGTTCTCAGGCCAGGAAAGCGCGCAGGAGCGCGGCGGTCCCCTCCAGGTGCTCCACGACGGCCTTCCTGGCCGCCTCAGGGTCGCCCGCCAGGATCGCGGCGACCATCGCGGCGTGCTGAGCGCCGGAGTGGTCGATGTTGGGCCCGAGCACGGGGATGGCGTTGAGCAGGTCGGTCACCCGCAGCCGGGCGTCCGCGCCGGCCGCCGCCAGCAGGGCCGACCCGGTCAGCTCGGCGATGGACAGGTGGAAGGCCGTGTCGAGCCGCCGGTAGTCGGCGGGCGCGGCGTCGTTGACCTCCGCGAGGCGGCGTTCCAGTGTCGCCTTCTGCTCCTCGGTGAGGTCCATGGTCGCGAGGACCTGGGCCGCACCGCACTCGATCGCCATGCGGAAGGTCAGCGCGTCGGCGAGGTCGGAGGCGCCCATCTCGTTGACGGCCCTGCGCAGGTCGCCCTGGCCCGGATTCGGCGGCTCGTAGACGACGAACGCCCCCCCGTACCGGCCGCGCCGTACGTCGAGGTAGCCGGCGTCCTGCAGCGCCCGGATCGCCTCCCGGAGCGTGACCCGGCTGATGCCGAGCTGGACGGCGAGATCGCGCTCGGCGGGGAGCTTCTCACCGGGGCCGACCACGCCGAGCTTGATCGCCTGGAGCAGCCGCTCCACCGTCTCCTCGAAGGCGTTGCCCGCCCGGACGGGTCGAAGGAGCGCGACGAGCTGGGGCTCGCCCATCGCTTCCCCCCTAGACCGGCTCCAATGGTTCGAGATTAGTCCATTCGATGGCTCAGGTGTCCCGAACCGTTGACGCGGGACGGCCGCTGGTGCTTGCATGCCTCCAATGGTCTGTTTCCAGACTTTTGCCGGAGGGAAGTGCCGTGCTCACCGTCGACCAACTGCGTGAAGAGGTGTCCGCCGGGCGGGTGGACACCGTGCTTCTGGCCATCGTCGACATGCAGGGGCGCCTCCAGGGCAAGCGGCTGTCCGCGCGGTACTTCCTGGAGGAGGTGCTGCAGCACGCCGCCGAAGGATGCAACTACCTCCTCGCCGTGGACATCGACATGAACACCGTCGATGGTTACAGCATGTCGTCGTGGGAGCGCGGCTACGGCGATTTCGTGATGAAGCCCGATCTGGCGACCCTGCGCCGGGTGCCCTGGCAGGAGGGCACGGTCATGCTGATGGCCGACCTGCTCTGGGAGGACGGCTCCGACGTCACCGCCTCCCCCCGCCAGATCCTGCGCGGGCAGCTCGCCCGCCTCGCCGAGCGCGGCTGGGCGGCGTACGTCGGGACCGAGCTGGAGTTCGTGGTCTACAACGACAGCTACGAGAACGCCTGGTCCAAGGCCTACCGCGACCTCACGCCCGCCAACCAGTACAACGTCGACTACTCGCTGCTCGGCGGCGCCCGCGTCGAGCCCCTGCTGCGCCGCATCAGGCTCGGCATGGAGGGCGCGGGGATGTACGTCGAGTCGGCCAAGGGCGAGTGCAACCTCGGGCAGCACGAGATCGCCTTCAGGTTCACAGAGGCGCTCGCCACCTGCGACAACCACTCGATCTACAAGAACGGGGCCAAGGAGATCGCCGCCCAGGAGGGCATGTCGATCACCTTCATGGCCAAGCCGAACCAGCGTGAGGGCAACTCCTGCCACATCCACATCTCCCTGCGCACGGCCGACGGCGAGCCGGTCATGGCGGGAGACGGCGAGCACGGGCTGTCGAAGCTCGGAGAGCACTTCATCGCGGGCCAGCTCGCCGCCATGCGCCAGCTCACGATGCTGTACGCGCCCAACATCAACTCGTACAAGAGGTACGTCCCCGGAAGCTTCGCCCCGACGGCGGTCAAGTGGGGCGTGGACAACCGCACCTGCTCCCTGCGGCTGGTCGGGCACGGGCCCTCACTGCGCATCGAGAACCGCGTGCCGGGCGGGGACGTCAACCCCTACCTCGCGGTGTCGGCGCTGGTCGCCGCGGGCCTGCACGGCATCGAGAACGAGCTGCCGCTGGAGGAAGCGTACGGCGGCAACGCCTACACGGCGGGCGCAGAAACCGTGCCCACCACGCTGCGCGACGCGCTCGCCCTGTGGGAGGGTTCGAAGATCGCCAAGGACGCGCTGGGCGAGCAGGTCGTCGAGCACTACGCGAACAACGCCCGTGTCGAGCTGGCCGCCTTCGACGCGGCGGTCACCGACTGGGAGCTTTTCCGGGGATTCGAGCGGATGTGACATGAAGATCATCAACCCTGCCAACGAGGACGTGCTCGCCGACGTCGAGCTCGCCGACCTGGCCGAGACCGACCGCGCGGTGGAGCGTGCCAGGAAGGCGTTCCCCGCCTGGCGCGAGGTGGCGCCCGGCGACCGCGCGCGGCTGCTCCGCCGCTTCGCCGACCTGGTCGACCGCCACGGCGACGAGCTGGCCGGCCTGGAGCTCGCCAACGCGGGCCACCCGATCGGCAACGCCCGCTGGGAGGCGGGCAACGTCCGTGACGTGCTGCACTTCTACGCGGGCGCGCCCGAGCGCAACCACGGCAAGCAGATCCCGGTGGCGGGCGGGGTGGACATCACGTTCGCCGAGCCGCTCGGCGTCGTCGGGGTGATCGTCCCGTGGAACTTCCCCATGGTGATCATGACCTGGGGCGCCGCCCCGGCGCTCGCGGCCGGGAACACCGTCATCGTGAAACCCGCCGAGTGGACCCCGCTGACCGCTTTGAGGCTGGCGGAGCTGGCCCTCGAAGCCGGCCTCCCCGAGGGGGTGCTCCAGGTGCTGCCTGGAGCAGGGGAGGTCGCGGGTGCCCGGCTCGTGGAGCACCCCGGCGTCAACAAGATCGTGTTCACCGGGTCGACCGAGGTCGGGAAGCTGATCGCGGCCAGGTGCGCCGAGAACGTCAAGCGGCTCACGCTGGAGCTCGGCGGCAAGAGCGCCAACGTGGTCTTCGCCGACGCCGACCTGGAACAGGCCGCGGCGAGCGCCCCCTCGGCGGTCTTCGACAACAGCGGCCAGGACTGCTGCGCGCGCTCGCGGATCCTCGTGGAGCGCCCGGTGTACGACGAGTTCCTCGACCGGCTCGGCCGGGCCGTCGAGGGTCTGACGGTGGGCGATCCGCTGGATCCCGGCACGGACATGGGGCCACTGATCAGCGCCGAGCACCGCGAGCGGGTGGCGTCTTTCGTCACCGGAACGCCGCGCTTCCAGGGCTCGTGCCCGTCCGGCAAAGGGTTCTGGTTCCCGCCGACCGTGCTGACCCACGAGTCGCTGGACGACCGCGCGTTCACCGACGAGATCTTCGGGCCGGTCGTGAGCGTGGTCCCGTTCGAGGACGAGGCGGCAGCCGTACAGATCGCCAATAACACGAAATATGGCCTTTCGGGGTCTATCTGGACCCGGGACGTGGGACGGGCCCTCCGGGTGGCCCGCGCGGTCGAGGCGGGGAACCTCTCGGTCAACTCCCACTCGTCCGTGAGGTACTGGACACCATTCGGCGGGTTCAAGCAGTCCGGCCTCGGCCGGGAGCTCGGGCCGGACGCGCTGGCCGCCTTCACCGAGACCAAGAACGTCTTCATCGCCCACTGATCAAAGGGCTGAAGATCCACGACTGATCCAAGCACCAGGGAGTTCGTCACCATGCAACGTCTGCGGGACCGCGTCGCCGTCATCACGGGGGCGGCGGGCGGCATCGGCCTCGCCACGGCTCGCCGCTTCGCCGAGGAGGGCGCGAAGGTCGTGTGCGCCGACCTCGACGAGGAGGGCGGCGCCAAGCTGGCGGACGAGGTGGGCGGCCTGTTCGTCCGCACCGACGTCACCAGCGAGGAGGACGTCAGCCGGATGTTCGAGACGGCCTTCGAGGCCTACGGCAGCGTGGACATCGCCTTCAACAACGCGGGCATCTCCCCTCCCGACGACGACTCGATCCTGACCACCGGCATCGAGGCCTGGCGGCGTGTTCAGGACGTCAACCTGACCAGCGTGTACCTCTGCTGCAAGCACGCCATCCCGTACATGCGGCGGCAGGGCAAGGGCTCGATCATCAACACCGCGTCGTTCGTGGCGGTGATGGGCTCCGCGACGTCCCAGATCTCCTACACCGCCTCCAAGGGCGGCGTGCTCGCCATGTCGCGCGAGCTGGGCGTCCAGTTCGCCCGCGAGGGCATCAGGGTCAACGCGCTGTGCCCAGGGCCGGTCAACACCCCGCTGCTGCAGGAGCTGTTCGCCAAGGACCCCGAGCGCGCCCAGCGGCGCCTCGTCCACATCCCGGTGGGCCGCTTCGCCGAGGCCTCCGAGATCGCCGCCGCCGTCGCGTTCCTCGCCTCGGACGACGCGAGCTTCATCACCGGTGCCGAGTTCCTGGTGGACGGCGGCATCTCCGGCGCCTACGTGACCCCGCAGTAGCCCGTGCCGCGTCCCGTCATCGGCATCACGTGCTACGTCGAGCCCGCCGCCTTCACCGTGTGGCGGATGCCGGCCGCGCTGCTGCCGTACAACTACGTCGAGCACGTCGTCAGGGCGGGAGGCCAGCCGGTCATCCTGCCCCCGGCGGGCGACCCCGCGCCGCTGGTCGAGCGGCTGGACGGCCTGATCGTGGCGGGCGGCGGTGACGTCGATCCCGGCAGGTACGACGAGCCGCCGCACCACCAAACCGGATACGTCCGCAAATTTCGCGATGAGGCGGAGTTTGGGTTGGTCGGCGCGGCGCTGGAGGCGGAGCTGCCGTTCCTCGGCATCTGCCGGGGCCTGCAGGTGCTGAACGTGTCACTCGGCGGCAGCCTCCACCAGCACCTGCCCGACGTGGTGGGCCACAGCGGCCACTCCCCCGCCCCCGGCGAGTTCGGCCACCTGCCCGTACGGCTGGCGCCGGGCAGCAGGGTCGCAGACGCACTGGGGGCCGGGAAGGCCGCCGCCGCCCACTACCACCACCAGGCCGCCGACCGCCTCGGCGAGGGCCTCACGGTGTCCGCCACCTCGGACGACGGCACGGTGGAGGCGGTGGAGCTCGCCGGACATCCCTTCGCCCTGGCGGTCCAGTGGCATCCCGAGACGGGCCAGGAAGGCCACCTGTTCGAAGCTCTGGTCACCGCCGCGACGACCGGCCGGCCTTGGTAAGGTGAGCGGGAACACCGATGATCCCGTGCGGGAGAGCGTCCTGACATCCGGTCAGGACCCCTGAAGGAGCAAGTCCTCCCCGCGAACCTCACAAGGCAAAGGACCGCGCGGGCCAGGTGATCTCTGGAAAGCAGGCCCCCTCCACGGGGCCTCGCCGAAGGTGAAAGTCCGGTAAAACCCGGGCGAAACTCTCAGGCACCGATGACAGAGGGGGAGGATGCTCTCATCCAACCCTGTCTGAGGTGCGCATCATGTCCAGACCCACACCGCTCCGCGAGGTGCACGAGAGCCTCGGCGCGACGCTCACCGACTTCGCCGGCTGGCTGATGCCGCTGCGCTACGGCAGCGAGTCCGCCGAGCACAACGCAGTGCGTACGGCCGCCGGGCTGTTCGACCTCTCCCACATGGGCGAGATCTTCGTCACCGGACCGCAGGCGGGCCAGGCGCTGGACCACGCGCTGGTCGGCCACCTGTCCGTGCTCGAGCCCGGCCGCGCCCGCTACACCATGATCTGCGCCGCCGACGGCGGTGTGCTGGACGACCTGATCGTCTACCGCCTGGCCGACGAGGAGTTCCTCGTCGTGGCCAACGCCTCCAACTACGAGCGGGTGGCCGCCGAGCTGACCGAGCGGGCACAGGGGTTCGGCGCCGAGGTCGACGACCGTTCCGACCGCTACGCGCTGATCGCCATCCAGGGACCGTGCGCCCAGGAGATCCTCAGCACCCTCACCGATGCCGACCTGACCGGCCTGAAGTACTACGCGGGGCTGCCGGGCACCGTCGCCGGAGCCGAGGCCCTCATCGCCCGCACCGGGTACACCGGCGAGGACGGCTTCGAGCTCTTCGTCGCCGGGCAGGACGCCGTGCCGCTGTGGCAGGAGCTCACCAAGGCAGGCGACGCGTTCGACCTGCGCCCCGCCGGGCTGTCCGCCCGCGACACGCTCCGCCTCGAAGCGGGCATGCCGCTGTACGGCAACGAGCTGAACGCCGGGCTTACCCCCTTCGACGCCGGCCTCGGCCGGGTCGTGAAGTTCGACAAGCCGGGCGACTTCGTCGGCCGCGCGGCGCTCGCGCCGCTCAAGGACGTCCCTCCGCGACGGCGCCTCGCCGGGCTGGTCGCGCGGGGCCGCCGAGTGCCGCGCCACGGCTACCCCGTGGTGCTGCTGACTGACGGCACCGTCGTTGGGGAGGTCACCAGCGGCGCGCCCTCGCAGTCCCTCGGCAAGCCGATCGCGATGGCCTACGTGGACATCAACGTGTCCGAAGGGCTCGCGGTCGACATCCGTGGTAGCCATGAACCGGTCGACGTGGTTGACCTGCCTTTTTACCGGAGGAGCATGTGAGCAGCATTCCCGAGGAGCTCAGCTACACCAAGGAGCACGAGTGGGTGGCCGGGCTCGACGACGGCCTCACCGTGACCGTGGGGATCACGGCGTTCGCCGCCGACGCGCTGGGTGACGTGGTCTACGTCCAACTGCCGGAGACGGGTGCCACCGTCGAGGCCGGGGACGCCATCGGAGAGGTCGAGTCCACCAAGTCCGTGAGCGACATCTACGCGCCGGTGACGGGCGAGATCGTCGAGGTCAACCAGACCGTCGTGGACGACCCCTCCCTGGTCAACTCCGACCCGTACGGAGAGGGCTGGCTGTTCCGCGTGCGCATCGAGGGAACCCCCGAGGATCTGCTCAGCGCCGAGGAGTACACCACCGTCACCACCGCCGAGTCCTGACGGTCCCGACACCGCACGTCCTCACCCCGGCGAGCCCCCGCGCTCGCCGGGCCCCGCACAACCCCTCCGAAGGGCCGAGATCAATGGCGATCAGCGTCTTCGACCTGTTCAAGATAGGCATCGGGCCGTCGAGCTCGCACACCGGCGGGCCCATGGCGGCGGCGCACAAGTTCGCCAGAGGCCTGCACGCCGACGGGCTGCTGGAGAAGACCGCCCGGGTGGAGGTCATCCTCTACGGCTCGCTCGGCCTCACCGGCAAGGGCCACGGCAGCGACAAGGCCGTCCTGCTCGGGCTGTCGGGTGAGAAGCCCGAGCTGGTGGACGTCGACACCATCGACGGCCGGCTCGCGGAGATGCGCTCCTCCGGCACCGTGAAGCTGTACGGCTCGCGCGAGATCCCCTTCGTGATCGGCGAGGATCTCGTCTTCGAGCGCAAGATCTCGCTCCCGCATCACCCGAACGGGATGCGCTTCACCGCCTTCTCCCCCGAGGGCGAGTCCATCCGGGAGAAGATCTACTACTCGGTGGGCGGTGGGTTCGTCGTCGACGAGAACGCCACGGGAGCCGACCGCATCAAGGCCGACGACACCGAGCTCCCCTACCCCTTCACCACGGCCGTCGAGCTTCTCGGGCACTGCTCGGAGACCGGCCTGTCGATCTCCGGGCTGATGCTGGAGAACGAGAAGGCCTTCGGCCGCACCGAGGACGAGATCAGGGCGGAGCTGCTCCGGCTCTGGCAGGTCATGGCCGAGTGCGTACGCCGCGGCAGCGCCAAGGAGGGCGTGCTCCCCGGGGGCCTCAAGGTCAGGCGGCGGGCCAACCAGCTCTTCCGGCGCCTGCAGAGCGAGTCGCCCGAGAAGGACCCGCTCCAGACGATGGACTGGGTCACGCTGTTCGCCCTCGCCGTGAACGAGGAGAACGCGGCGGGCGGCCGCATCGTGACCGCTCCCACCAACGGCGCCGCCGGCATCATCCCCGCCGTGCTGACCTACTACGACCGGTTCACACCGAAGGCCGACGACGAGGGCATCATTCGCTTCCTGCTCACCGCGGGGGCGATCGGCGTGCTGTTCAAGGAGAACGCCTCCATCTCGG